>NZ_JBLZIO010000002.1:0-95208 GCF_048553315.1 Legionella sp. ST3F1
ATACAAGCTCTCTTCTCCCATCCCAAGTGCCCTTGAGATTAAGCATTTCTGCCTACTTTTTAAAGATACAAGCCTGGGTGAAGGTCTGCAGGACCGCAACCCGGGTTTCACTTCCTTTCACCCAGGCTACTTGCTAAGTTTAGATAAAAACTATGGGTTTCTATAGATATTATGCTAACTCCTCAAAATATAAATTCCTGGCAGGTCTGAGACTAAAGGACCACTTTTTTCTCAATTTCCATGGCTGTTGTGTTTTGCACGTCAACTAATCTCGATAGCTCTTGCAAATAATTTTCGTGACCATTTTCTGCTGCGATTGTCTGGACTGTGCTACCGAGTTTATTGGGGATGGTAAAATCTATTGTAGGGAGATATTCATAAATTAAATCTAATAGAGCGATGTCTCCCTTCGCCGCCGACATATGCAAAAGGGCTTCATAGAAGATATGATCCAAATTATGATATAAATTATTTTTAACTCGTAATTCGGCGGTCACTCTCTGCCAATGCTCTAATAAAATAGCCAGATCAATGGCTAAGAGTTCAGACCAATGGGAATGCTTGTCAAGTCTCATATTTTTTCTAGTAAAGAATCTTTCTAAATCTTCTTGTACCGCCGCAGAAATATCAGGAAGATAATCCTGGGCCAATTGACACAATGCCTGCATACCTCGTTCAAAGGTATATTTTTCTTCTGATTGCAAAACAGGCAATTTATCATGAGACAGTGCCTTTTCAAGGGTATTATCACCAGAGACCCCAACGACAGAACTGGCAATATGGAATAAATAATCATAATCATGGTCGTTTAGATTAAAATCAGTCAAAATTCTAATTGTTCTCTTAGGTGAAGTAGAACCCGCTGAGTCCAAAACCATCGTTCGACTATTTCCATTCGAATTGATTTCAATGCTAGCAATTCCTAAATCCTTCAAGTGATGAAAATGAGGATCCTGAATCAAGAGTGCTTCAAAAAGAGGGACCAGGATCTCATCTTCGATAACTCTTGTGGCTGATAAACGTACATGACTCGCTTCAAGTTCCTGGGTAAACTCCATCTTACATCGCGGATGAAAAAGATTGTTATAATTATTAATATAAAAAGTAAGATCACTACTGCCAGCCAGAGATGGTTGTTCAAGGCAGAAGTATATAAATTTCATAATACTCATTTGTGATTGTAAGTAAGCTGGGATTAGCTGGTTAGTACGCAGAAACTCTGTGGCGGTTTCTTCTGAGGGTGTCGATTGAGGGTCAGAGTGACCTAGCAGTACACGCATAAAATCAGTATTTTCTAGCGTTAGGATGGCTTCTGCCTTATTCATTTCAAGAGGTGCTTTGATTTTAACGCCATAGCAATGGGTTTTATCCTCTAGCCCCATCCACCGATCATTAATATTTTTTAAAGCACTCACAGGGCGATCTCTCTCATCCACCTGGCTCATGACACTAAACATCGCTGTGGTACGTAATCCAGCTTGTTCACTAATATTTACGATAGGGATATTCGGTTGGCAAAATTTTAATAAAAGGTCTTTTTGCTCTTTTGTTATGGCAGTTGAAATTTGGAAAATACTCAAAGCTCTGTTAAGCATTTTTTGCAACTTGTTGTTGCTAGCTAAAAATTCTTCGAATAAGGGTATCAAATCAGGTGGGTAACGACCATCAACGGTAAATATAAAAGGTTGCAATCCAGGGCAACGCTCTTCAATTTTATTGACGACCATCAGCCTCTTTTCACTAAGACACAACACCAGGGGAACGACTCTGATGCCTAATTGGGTAGTCAAGGGCATAAAGGCTTCCATAATATCCAGCAGGTGATTAAAGTCCCCTATGCCATCGAAATGGATATAATTGGTTAAAATGACAGTCGGTTGCTTTGCTGCGGTGGGAAAAAAAACTGGTCTTTTTTCTCTGCGCATAGGATAAGATCACTGTTTGGAATAATTGTTTAATTATAATCCATTAATTATCTATGCACACAGTGATATTAATGAGCAATAAAAAGGGGCCTGTAGCCAGCAACGGCCTGTACAGTCTGAGCGGCGTGGTTGTTGCTAACAACTCAAGAGGTGGGAATTTTCGGGTTGCTCATAATAGTCAGTAAGCAAAGAAAGCAATAGCTCTCTGGCAATAAAGGGACTGTCCTTTGCTCTTATCTGATCATTCAAAAAGGAGGTAGCTTCTCTGTTTTATTGATATCGCAGCCCAAATAATTAACCTTGACTTCCCTGGGCCGGGCCAACAGCTCAAAGGCCGCTACTTCAATGGCTGTACCACAAGCGATGCTAATCACATTGTAGATTCCAGATATTACCAAGATTGATACGTCTTAGAGATGCCCCATCTTATTTGGGCATGGATAGGCATCGTTTTAATGAGGAAGTTCGCTCTAATTTACTGGAAATACCTATTGGTAATCAGGGCGTAGCTTTTGATCGACTTGATTTAGATGCCTGGGTCGACGATTATATCCACTGTAGTGGTCGTCCTGCGGTAACCAAACAGAGGAGTTTGGAACAATGGGACGAAAAAAATCGCCCGCTCTCTTTAAAAGAGGTGAGTACTAGCATATTAGTAAACCTAGCCTGCGTGAAGGTCTGCAGGACCGCAACCCGGGTTTCACTTCGTTTCACCCAGGCTACTTGCTCTCACTATTAACAGTTTGAAAGGGTTAAAAGTCCTGTAATAGTGCAATTTCGTTTTAGATTTTGAACACAGATTCCGAAGAAATCCCGAAGGGGATTTTTGGGGATTTAGGATGTCAAGTGTAACTTGTTGATTTTATGGCTTAAATTGGTGGGCCCACTAGGACTTGAACCTAGGACCAACGGATTATGAGTCCGCTGCTCTAACCAACTGAGCTATGGGCCCGAAGAGTTGCCATTGTAATGGTAATAACGCTTTAATTCCACAAGATTTTTAGTTTTTTAGCCTGATTGTTGAGGAAAACAGGCGTATTCCCCAACAATCAGGATACCATTAGGTGTCATCACCCTCGAGGAAGCTACGGAGCTTCTCTGAGCGGGAAGGATGGCGCAATTTTCGTAAGGCTTTTGCTTCAATCTGGCGGATCCGCTCGCGGGTCACGTCAAATTGTTTACCCACTTCTTCCAGCGTATGATCCGTATTCATCTCGATACCAAAACGCATACGCAATACTTTCGCTTCGCGTGGCGTCAGGGTTTCCAGAATTTCCAGCGTGGCTTCACGTAATCCTTCTGCGGTGGCGCAATCAATCGGCGATTCAATATTATTATCTTCAATAAAATCACCCAAGTGTGAATCGTCATCGTCACCGACAGGGGTTTCCATTGAAATAGGTTCTTTCGCGATTTTTAATACTTTATGTATTTTATCTTCGCTGAGATCCATTTTCTCTGCCAGCTCTTCCGGTGTTGCCTCGCGCCCTGTTTCTTGTAAAATCTGGCGTGAAATTCGATTGAGCTTGTTAATCGTCTCAATCATATGCACGGGAATACGAATCGTACGTGCCTGGTCTGCAATGGAACGCGTAATGGCCTGACGAATCCACCAGGTAGCATAGGTTGAGAACTTATAACCACGGCGGTATTCGAATTTATCAACGGCCTTCATTAGGCCAATGTTGCCTTCCTGAATCAAATCAAGGAACTGTAAGCCGCGGTTGGTGTACTTCTTGGCAATTGAAATCACTAAACGCAAGTTGGCTTCCACCATTTCTTTCTTGGCACGGCGGGCTTTTGCTTCGCCAATAGACATCTTGCGGTTAATATCTTTAATTTCAGCAATGGTTAAACCATATTCTTCTTCAAAGGCAACCAGTCTTGATTGGAGGCGTTTGATTTCTTCGCTATATTCTTCAATGCGCCCTATATCCAGCTTTTTCGCTTGCTTACTAATCAGCGTCTCAAGCCAGCTCATATCCGTTTCCTGACCAGGGAACGTGTCAATAAAGAGCTTGCGGGGAATGCGCGCTTTTTCAATACAAAGCCGCATGATGCTGCGCTCAAACTCGCGAATATGATTTCGTAATTGTCGGAAGTGACGAGTTAAGCGATCAACTTGCCTTGACGTTAATTTTAACTTCAAGAACGATTCGGACATCACATCCAGCAGTTCGATGGTTTTTTTAGCGGTACGGCCATTGGCTTGCATCGCCACCATCGCTTTATCAAAATTCTCACGTAATTCATCGAAATAAATCTTGGCTTGTTCAGGATTGGGGCCATCGTCAGCTTCGGCCAGGCCGCCTTCACCTTCTTCATCCTCTACATCGACATCACTAACGATTATGTCTTCCTGTTGAGATTCGTCGAGCATGGAACCGATATTCGCTGGTGGTGCTTCTTCATCGTCATCGGCAAAGCCGCTAATGACTTCACTAAGACGTATTTCTTCAACCAGAACCCGCTCATAATCTTCAAGGATAAGTTGTATCGTTTCAGGATAATGCGCCAATGATTTTAAGACTTGATAGATGCCTTCCTCAATGCGCTTGGCAATGCGTATTTCACCTTCGCGGGTCAAGAGCTCGACAGTACCCATTTCACGCATATACATTCGCACGGGATCAGTAGTACGTCCTGTCTCTTTATCCACAGAAGCAAGAACAGCCGCAGCTTCTTCGACATCCTCGGGTATTTCTTCAGTGTTACCCAGCAGCGCCAACTCGTCATCACTGGGAGGGAGTTCGAATACTTTGATATTCATGCCTTCCAACATAGAGATGATGACATCAAAATGTTCCGTATCAACGATATTGGGTAGCAGATCGTTGATCTGGGCATAAGTTAGGTAATTCTGCTCTCTACCTAAGCTGATGACTTTAGTGATTTGCGAGCGCTGTTGTTCTTGGTCATTCATGGTCATAGGCACTTATCGGGTGAGTGATTACAAAAAGGTTTTGATTATAAACCCCAGATGACAAACATGCCAGTATATTCTGCGTTAATTTTTGTCATGGGCTGTTTGATGCCGTCGTTGCAACATTTCTTGCAATGCCAGCCTCTCTGAAATAGTTAAGCCCTGATTTCTGGATTTTGCAATGTATTGGTTAATTTTATTTTCTAAATTCTGCTTTTGTAAGAATAGAATAATATCAATAAATTCTTTCGTTAAAGCCTGTTCAGGGACTTGGTGTTCCCACGCTGCTAATTTGCTAAGCGGCTCAAAGAAAGCGGTATCACGCCACAGTTCAATAAGGGACGCTGTATTGCTTTCAGGATATTGAGCAATATGCTGGAGTAACTTTTGCAGAATTTCCTGTTCTTTGCTGTCAACCCATTCAAAGCTTATTTCGGATGGGCATGCGGCGAAAACCTCCGGGTGCTGGATAAGAAGTGCAATGGCCAGCCGAAGAGGCGAGCGGGTAATCGTCTTGATATCGTTTATTTTTTCACTGCCCTGATCCTGAATAAGTTGGCTAATACGATGATTTTCGATACGCGTCATGCGGGCTATTTCATCCACCAATAATTGCTTATAGGGACCTTCTTGCATTTTGAGCAGATAAGGTTTGGCGGCGTTGATGAGCTGGCTTTTACCCGCAGCACTGTGGGTATCAATCGCAGCAGCGATGGTATCAAGGAAAAAACGGTTTAAAGGCGTCGCTTTTTGCAGGCGTTCCCTAAAGGCATTTTGGCCTTCGGCACGAACCAGGCTATCGGGATCCTGGCCTTCGGGTAAAAAAATAAAACTGGCATCAAGGCCATTATTTAAGTGCGGCAAGCAACTTTCCAAGGCTCGCCAGGCGGCTTGTCGACCTGCTGCATCACCATCAAAACAAAAAATCAGCTGTTTGGTATGCTTGCTCAGGAGTTGAATATGGTAAGTACTCGTTGCGGTTCCCAAGGCAGCAACAGCATTGGTTATGCCGTATTGGGCCAGGGCGATTACATCCATATAGCCTTCAACAACCAGGATGGCATCAATGGTAACCTGTTGTTGCAGTATTTGATGTAAGCCATAGAGCTCGCGGCTTTTTTGAAAAAGGGTTGTTTCGGGTGAATTCAAGTATTTAGGTTTTTGGCTGGCATCAATGGCTCGTCCACCAAAACCAATAATCCGGCCATGCCGATCATGAATGGGAAACATAATTCGATGGCGATAGCGATCATAGGTTTTGCCATCTTCTTTTTGAATAAGCATGCCCGTCGTAATCAGTTCGGCTTTATTGCTTTTAAATTGAGTTTCTAATGTTTGCCATCCGGGTGGTGCATAGCCTAATTGGTATAATTTGGCTATTTCGCCGCTAAGGCCGCGTTGGCGCAGGTAGTCAATCGCAATTTGCCCCTGACTTTTCAACGTTTTCTGATAAAATTGACTCACGCGATTTAATAACTGGTAGAGGCTCAGCGATTGCTGATTTTTTTCGGAATCGCCTTCTCGGGGTACTTGCATCCCTAGTCGGGAAGCCAGGGTTTCAACGGCGTTCGTGAAGCCTTGATTGAGATAACTCATCACAAAACTAATGGCATTACCACTCGCACCACAACCAAAGCAGTGATAAAACTGTTTTTTCGCGACAACATTGAAGGAAGGGGTTTTTTCGCTATGAAAGGGACAACAGGCTACAAAACTATGGCCACTTTTTTTAAGCGGCACATACCCATCGATCAACTCAACGATATCTGTTCGATGGAGGAGTTCGTCAATGAATGGCCGCGGGATTAAGCCAGACATGATAGCAGGCTAACTCAGTCGGGCCTTTATCATCGCACTAACCTTGCTCATATCAGCCCGCCCTTGTAATTGCGGTTTAAGCTGCGCCATTACTTTACCCATGTCACTCATTTTTTCAGCGCCTACATCAGCAAGAGCTTGGGCGATAAGCGCTTCAATATCAGCTTCAGACAAAGGTTCAGGTAAATACTGACTGATAAGATCCAATTCAAATTGTTCCTGCGCGACTAAATCATCACGTCCCGCAGCTTGGAATTGAGCAATTGATTCTTTGCGTTGCTTGGCAAGTTTATCGAGGATGACAAGCATTCGCTCTTCATCAACAACAATTCGCTCATCAACTTCAACTTGCTTGACTGCAGCAGTAACAAGACGCAAGGTATCCAGCGTCTTTTTGTCTCTGGCACGCATGGCGTCTTTCAGATCGTTACTAAGGCGGTCTTTAATAGTCATAATTACTTGCGTCTATGCTTAACGTTGCGACGAGCAGACGTATCACGAGAAATTTTCTTAAGATGACGTTTGACTGCAGCAGCCTGTTTGCGTTTACGCTCAGCAGTAGGTTTTTCATAAAACTCGCGACGACGTAACTCAGTAAGAATTCCAGCTTTTTCACAAGAGCGCTTGAAACGACGTAGTGCGTATTCAGGATTTTCGCCTTCTTTCACACGAACGGTAGGCATTAATTTAGTCCTCTGATTTAATTGAACACAATAGGCTGGCAATTCTAGTGCCAGTTGATGCAATCGTCAAGTTTATTGTCACTTAGATTTGCAGAGTTATTTGTGAATTCGCTTATAATGGCTCTAAAAACTTGTTTTACCCATGGTTTATACGGGATTTCCTGGCCTGAATGGAGTTGTCGATAGCAGAGAAAAGGAGACTTCTTTAAAAACCTGCGCGGTTTAGAGGTCTATTGTATTTGTTTTTGGCGTTCGCTGCCTCTTTCCGTATAATTGATGGGCATGATTTGAATTGATAGAGGTGTTGATGCGAGTACTGGGAATAGAGTCATCCTGCGATGAAACAGGCGTGGCGATTTATGATTCTGAAAAAGGCTTGGTAGCGCATGCACTTCATTCTCAAATTGCGACTCACCAGAGTTATGGTGGTGTCGTACCGGAATTGGCCTCACGTGATCATGTCAAATATTTAGTCTCCTTGGTGGACGAGGTTTTGCAGCAGGCCAATCTGGATAAAACGGCTATTGATGCGATTGCCTATACGGCAGGGCCGGGCTTGATTGGCGCGTTGCTAACAGGGGCCTGTTTTGCCAAGAGTTTAGCGTTGGGCCTCAAAAAGCCTGCTTTGGCAATTCATCATCTTGAGGCGCATTTATTGGCGGCAAAACTGGATTCCCCGCAGCTTGATTTTCCTTTTTTAGTGTTGCTGGTTTCAGGGGGGCATACCCAATTAATAGAGGCGCGGGGTTTGGGGGATTATCATTTATTGGGGGATACGGTTGATGATGCAGTGGGTGAAGCCTTCGACAAAACGGCGAAACTGATGGGTATTCCTTACCCGGGAGGCGCTATTTTGGCAGGATTGGCTGATCAGGCAGTGCCTGAAACGGGCCATTCATTGCCCCCCTTTCCACGCCCTATGACGGATAGGCCCGGGCTGGATTTTAGTTTTAGTGGTCTTAAAACACATGCACTGACGACCTGGAACAACAGTGCCAAAGATGATAATGCCAGGGTCTTGATAGCAAAAGCCTTTCAACAGGCAGTGGTCGATACCTTATTAATTAAATGTAAGCGAGCTTTGCAACAGACTGCAAATCGCCGTCTGGTTGTTGCTGGCGGCGTGGGTGCCAATCGGGCATTGAGAACGTCATTAAAAGCATTCATGCAAGGATTGCCGGGAGAGGTTTATTTTCCCCGCACCGAATATTGTACTGACAATGGTGCTATGGTGGCGTATGCCGGGTATTTGCATTTGGCGCGTGGGGAAAAGGATAGTAGCCAGGCCATCGACGTCAAAGCGCGGTGGCCTTTGGCTGAACAGTAAAACCTTTTTGCCAGGAGTCCTTTTTGCAAGAGGGTTTTAGGCCTTGGGCTTTTTAGTTACTTTCTTCCTGGGGCTTTTAGGCTTCTCTTTGGGCGCTGCAGTAGACGCCTCACTGTCCAGAGCCTGCAAGTGCTTTAATTCCTTCTTGTGCTCCAATTCTTCAGCCCGCTCTATTTTCTCTTCTTCAACCTGTTCTTTCAAGGCGGCGGTGATTTCTTCATTGAGCGAATGGCTTTCAAAACGAATTTTTGGTTCTTCACCATCGATTAAGCGAGTAATATTCTCACGATGTTTATAAAGGATAAACATGGCAATAAAGAGCAGGGGGGGCAAAGTCTCCATACCGCTCATGGTGACTATGGCATAAACAGGAGCTAGCGCAATGGAAGCCATGGAGGCTAGAGACGAATAACGGCTAAAGTTGGCAACCAGAAGCCAGGTCGCAATCACCATGACTCCCAGAATAAAATGGAATCCTAATAAAGCACCAATCGCGGTAGCAACGCCTTTGCCGCCTTGAAAATTAAAAAAGACGGGATACATATGTCCCATCACTGCAGCAAAACAGGTAAAGCTGATGGTAGCGGGCCCTGCTCCCAGTGCTTTGGCTAACACGACCGGTAGAAGGCCCTTTAGCATATCGGCTATCAAAACAATGAGCGCATATTTTTTGCCTGCCAGGCGTAATACATTGGTTGCCCCTGGATTTTGTGAACCTGTAACGCGTGGATCAGGGAGAGAAAAAATACGGCTGACGATGACTGCAGAACAGACTGAGCCAGCTAAATAAGCAATAACAACGACAAAAATAAATAGCAGGGCGCTTAACATGATGCCTCCTAGCAAAAGAAAGATTCATTATCGAGGAAAGCAATATACTTGTGAAGTTTTTATCACAACCTAAAGAATGAAATTATAAGGAAAGTAAGTCAGAGGGAAGGCGTGATGTTTATTCATTGAACATATTGATTGCAAAAAACATTTTCCCTATTAATTAAACAGGTTGCCGCGCAGGCGGGACAGAACAGGAAACAGGGTACAACGCCCAGGCAATGACAAAACTGAAATGAAATAACCCACTTGTCGGTTATTAAAAATGCTTAGGGACGATAACCGTATTAGTCGGGCAGAAATAAAGCCTGTAAATCATTAGTATAACGGCGCCCCAACGGGGTAATTTGCCAAAACTGCTCATCCATGGTGATAAGTCCCTTACTGGCTGCATGGACTAAAAGAGGGCGTAAGCGGTCAAAAGGGAGTCCCGTACGTTCGCTAAAGAGAGTGTGGGGGATGGCCTGTTCCAGGCGCGTCGCATTGAGCATAAATTCGAACAACAAGGAATCAGGTGTAACTACTTCTCGCTCAACAAGAAAGGCTTTATCTAAGGCGAGATAATCGGCTGGTTGTCGTTGCTTCCTTGTACGATAGATGGTTTGGCCAAGCGATATTTTTCCATGTGCACCAGCACCAATGCCATAATAATCCCCAAAAAGCCAGTAATTTAAATTATGTCTGGCCAATTTTTCTTGTTGGCAAAAGGCTGAAATTTCATAGCGTTTAAAATCGTGGGCAGCCAATAATGCCAATCCCTGTTCTTCCAGCGTACAGGCCTCTTCCTCGTTAGGTAAAGGAGGGCGTTTCTTATAGAACACAGTATTCGGTTCAATGGTCAACTGATACCACGACAAATGCTCGGGTTGATGGGCCAGTGCTTTATGCAAGTCTTCTAACCCCTCCGCAACGGATTGCCTGGGTAAGCTGTACATGATGTCGATGTTGATATTATCAAAGCCTGCCTGACGCGCTGCTGCGATGGCTTTATGGGCTTGCTGGTCATCATGAATACGTCCTAAGGCCTGTAGATGAATGGGGTTAAAACTTTGTATTCCCAGGGATAGTCGGTTGATACCTAAGCGACGATAGTCATTAAATCGTTGCTGTTCGACTGTCCCGGGATTGGCTTCAAGCGTAATTTCAATGTCAGTCGAGAATTCCACTAATTGCTGTAATTGGTTAAATAAAGAGTCATAGGCCTGGGCTGAAAATAAGCTCGGTGTCCCGCCCCCAATAAAAATACTATGAATTTTCCGGGCAGGAAAATGGTCAAGATCCGCTTTAAAATCAGCAAGCAAAGCCTTTACATAAGATTCTTCAGGCAAGGATGCGGGACTCTTATGAGAGTTAAAGTCACAATAAGGACATTTACGGATACACCAGGGTATATGGATATACAAAGAGGTAGGGAACATCGTTTTAAAAATCAGACTGGCTTGTTGAGAAAGGCAATAGTATCATGACGGAAATTTTACCACAAAATCCTGAGCTTTTGATTCTTACAGTGAATTTACACAATTAACTCTGGGATAGCGTGCGAAAGGTAATAGGTGAGAATGCGGGAAAAACCAGTCTGCACACAGAAAACAGTGATTGCCAAGTCATCACTGTTTACTATCGAGCAAATGCATCTTCGTTTTGCTAACGGTGCAAAACGGGTGTATGAACGTATACGTAGTCATGGCCATGGAGCAGTGTTGGTGGTGCCCATTACGCCAGGAGAATCCTTGCTGTTAGTGCAGGAATATGCTGCAGGTACTGATTCTTATGAATTAGCGTTTCCTAAAGGGTTAATTGAAAAAGGGGAGTCTTCCCTTGATGCGGCGAATCGCGAATTGCGTGAAGAAGTGGGTATGGGAGCAAGGCAGTTGGACTGGCTCAAATCCATGACATTAGCGCCAGGCTATTTTGGGGCGCGTCTTGAGCTGGTTGTGGCGCGTGAATTATACACGGCTCCTTTGCCTGGGGACGAACCTGAACCGCCAGTGGTCGTGGAGTGGCCCTTAAGCGCCTGGAAAGAATTGTTGGCGCGGCCGGACTTTTCTGAAGCGCGTAGCATTGCGGCGCTTTTATTAGTAAAACAATGGTTAAACGAGGAAAAAAATCATGAACAATCGCGTTAGAGTTGCTGTAACCGGGGCTGCGGGGCAAATCGGTTATGCTTTGCTGTTTCGAATTGCCTCTGGTCAAATGTTTGGTCCCCACACTGATGTGGAATTACATTTACTCGAACTGGAACAGGCTTTGCCAGCACTGGAAGGCGTCGCAATGGAGTTGGATGATTGCGCTTTTCCTTTGTTGAAACGTATTGTCTGCACGTCTGATCTGAATGAGGCTATGCAAAGCGTTAACTGGGCTTTACTGGTTGGTTCTGTGCCACGCAAGCAAGGAATGGAGCGCTCTGATTTATTACAAATTAATGGCGGCATTTTTACTAAACAAGGCCAGGCTATTAACGATTATGCTGCGGATGATGTGCGTGTCTTTGTTGTTGGTAACCCTTGTAATACCAATTGCCTGATTGCCATGCATCATGCGAGGGATATACCGAATGATAGATTTTACGCAATGACCACCCTGGATGAGTTACGTGCACGCACCCAGCTTGCCCAAAAAGCAGGGGTTGATATTACTAAAGTCAGTCAAATGACGATTTGGGGTAACCATTCTTCAACTCAGTACCCTGATTTTTATAACGCGAAAATTAATGGGTTACCAGTACCGACAGTGATTAAAGATGAGGCGTGGCTAAAAGATACTTTTGTGAGTACCGTTCAGCAACGTGGTGCAGCAATTCTTAAAGCACGTGGATTGTCTTCGGCTGCCTCGGCTGCAAACGCGATTATTCAAGGGGTTAACCATTTGGTGAATGATACGGTAGCCAATGAATCTTTCTCGGTTTGCCGTAGCTCTGAAGGGGAGTATGGGGTGGATGAAGGTTTGATCTTCTCATTCCCTTGCCGCCGCGAACACGGGGAAATTCGTGTGGTGGAAGGCTTGTCGTTTAATGATTATGGTCAAGCCAAATTCGATGCAACACTGGATGAACTACGTCAAGAACGTGATACGGTGAAGGCACTTGGGTTATTGGATGACTAATGTTTTTACCTGCCAGGAGTGCTTTTCGGCACTCCTGATCCGCGCTTCTTCAAAATAATCCGCTGTTGTGAAATAACAAAATTAATCATTTTTCTTGTCTTTGCTAATAATTGCTTAATTATTTGTCATCTATACTAATCTTAAGTTACCTACTGATTCCTCATTATGGCTACATTTACTGGGTTTTGTTTTGGTACTGGTGAAAAAAGTACCATGAAGAAAAAGAATATCATTTCTCAATTTTCCGAGGCTATACCTCCTGAGGACAGATTTGTACGAGAGGGGCCTGGCATGTTGGGTAAAGAAGTCACACCCAATGCAAAAGAATCGGTAAACGACGTTGTAAAATGGTTACTTAAACAAGAAGATGATAAAAATACCCTTAATTTAAGCGGTTTTAGCCGTGGCTCCGTGACTTGTATCGAGATTGCCAATCGGTTGAAAAAATTGGAATTGGCATTAGAGGCAGAGGCAAAAAAAGATAACTTAAGTCCAAAAGGAGCTGAAGTTCTAAGAAAGTTAAAGAATTTAGAGATTAATATTTTTGCTATGGATCCCGTTGCCGGGATGAGTGACAAAGGGGTAATGGACAGGAGAGTTATTCCGGATAATGTAAAGAGTTATGTAGCCGTATTACAAACGGATGAAATGCGTCGCGATTTCAAACCGCAAGATATGACACGGGCTATTATTGCCTCACCAAATACCCAGGTATCTATGCTCCCTATGTATGGTAATCATTCTGATACGACAAAGATTAAGAAGGATAGCATGCAGAGTGGTGCAAAAATTATGTGGCATTCTCTTTATCAATTTTTAACCCAACATGGTACGACTTTTAAAGATGGCAAAATGCCGCAGATGGTTACCAGCGATCCAAAAAAAGCAGGGGATCCCTATTCTGACATATCGCAATTCCCTCCCGAAACACAAAGTAAAGAGATGTTGAAGTTATTTAATCAACATCATCAAGAACGGGAGGCTTATTTGAAGTCGGGTAAAACAGTGAAGCTTGTAGATGGAATACCCGTGCCTAGGGATGTGAGAAGCTTAAACAATCATCTTGATTTTTATGTAAAAAATTCTGATTTTTTTGTTAACCAACTTGAGCGGGAGTTGTTTAAAGTATCTTACCCTAAAGTCTTTAACTATTTATTTGAACAGAATCAGAAAGATCCCCATTTTCCTGATGACAGTGCTTCCAAGACTGAAGATGTGATTAAGGAATTAAAGCAATTAAAAGATGAAGATCCGGCGCTTTTTGATCGTTTGAGTGCGCGTGGGGTTGGCTTGGATGAACGTCAAGAGCCAACTGTGGGTGAGCCAGGTGGTGTGTATTCTACAGAACCTTGTTCTACGGTGAGACAAATGTTCCCTGGCATGTTGCCAGAGGGGGCGAAAAATCTTGATCCTGATGTCGCTAAGTTGGCAGCTCTTGAAAAAGACGTTTATCGACTTACTTTTAAATATGAGCGAGAAAAATCGGAGTTACTTGCTTTTTCACAAAGAAGTCAGGCTGGTAAAGCGCAAGCGTTACGTGATGAAGTGAAAAACATCATTGAAAATGAACCTGGCTCACCGCAAGATAAATACGATAAAGTTTTAAATAAGGTTGAAGAACATTATAAACATTTGACGGAAGCAGCAAGTGTTAGCCAGTTACCCCTCATGTTACGTGGGTTATTAGCGAAACATGATCGCCATTTTCAAGTGAAAGAAACCTCCGTGCCACGAATAGTCATGGCAGAGTTTATTCACGCCGGGCTTAGTTTGCTTAAGGAAACAGTTGATTTTACTTTTAGTTTAGGCCATCTGGGTGGCGGGGTTTTATCGGCTGTAGGGACAGCGTTGCAAGATTTTGGTAGACGTTGCAATGATGTGATAGGAAAAGTGGGTTGGAACCCTCTCAAGGGCCTTGCTTCAGCGGTTTCCTATGCGTTTGAGGGAATTGGTTTTGCTATAAAAAACAGCTTTGGTTTAAAACCTCTTGGCAATCTTATTAAAACTGCCGTTAGTGATATTCGGGATGAGGCGGTCAAAGCAATCGGTCCAGTTAAAGTAGAAAAAGTTGATTCGACAGAAAAATGCAGGCAAATCAAAAAGGACCTCCATGACATCCAGGAAAAGCCCAAAGAGCCCGAGAGGGATAACAAACTGGATGGCGGCGGCCTGGCCTTTAAAGGTTAAGGAATTGTTAAGAATTCCTTAATCTTTCCCCTGTTAGACTGATTCGTTTGAGTTTGAGCTAATGATGGGGGAAATAAATGCTTGAGTTTTACCAGACGCAACAGGCGACACAAGATTTCTTAACGACGTTTCTTGCTCTATATCCTGATGAGTTCCCCAATAAAGATGACTTGATAGCACTTACCAGCCTCCAAAGTTCTCTTTTAGAATTTCTGATAGGTGCAGTGAAAAACCCTTCTTCTACTCCAGAAACTTCAATGAAAGTATGGGAAGATTATTCCAGGAATTATCGTGAGCAACAACGGTTATTAGCACCTGTTGTTTCAGCAGAGTATGCCGAATACTATTTACCAGAGCTTGTATTACCTGCAACTCAAATCAAGGAAGAAGAGGAAGAAGAGGAAGAAGTCCTGGCGCAGGGATCCATTGGATTTCAAGTAGACGCGCCGCCGTTTATAAATAACAACCTTCTCGAATTTGACACCGACTCTTCTTTACAACAGCCATTGATTACTTCAACGAATAATCGCGTCATTCGCTCTAATCGGCACAGTCGTTTAGCAGGTCCTTATGCCTTCTTCCCCTTACCAGAAAAAACGGATAAAACGAGCAAAGAGGGGGAAAAATATGCGCTCTATGAACAACAACTTGAAAATTTAAAAGAAAGAAAAGAGTTTCTTTCTGTCGAGGAGAAACAAGAGCTCAGGCGTTTGTCTAATCTCTTATCTGCCCGCAAGTCGCGAGTTCGTAAGAAAGATCATCTTCATGAGCTAGAAACCGCGATAGTCGAAATTAAAGAGGAAAATGAAACCTTGCAAGCGGCTTGTCACCGTCTCAGTAGCGAACAACAAATGCTAAAAAGAGAGCTGGCTCAGCTAATGTCAATGGTTGCCCAGGCAGGAATAGATCCAGAAAATTGGCTTCAACAGAGTATGGTTTCTCCTGTCAAGAACGAAGAAGAGAGTTATCATACACCCTTTCAGCCGGATTAGATGGGGAGAGGGTATTCACTCATGACAAGAGCGGCTTAGACCGTTAGCTGTTGAATACCCTAAGTACTCCTGATCCTAAAAGATCAGGAGTTATCAATCTTAATACCAAAGGGAACGAATAATTCTTTACCGTTAATTTTTACCTGGGCATAGAGTTTGGTAAAACCGGCTTTTTCAGGAACAAGATGAAATTGTAATTCAGGTCCGCCACGATCGGAGCTTTTCTGTGGTTCGGCACCCATTGGATGGATGTGAACGATTGTTTTAAAGTCGTCATTAAAACCTACAATGTGTGCATAAGCCCCCATGACGGACTCCAGGGAGCGGACAGGATTGCCTTTGGTGTCCGTGATATGAATTGTGCCCAGGGCTGGCTTTCCTGCTTTCAATTGCTTTTGATCAAAGGATAATTTGAACGTGTAACCCTCGAGGGTGTTTTCCTTGGCAAGTTGGTGAGCGCTTCTTGGCGTATTTTGAGGGGCGCCAAGCAGATTGCTAATTACATATTCTTGCCGGTTAGTTTTTGTTGGTACCAGATCCGCCCAAATGCGATAAGTGGCATTTTTTTTTGTGGGCTGCCATGTAAATTGATAAACACCCGCTTTCTTGGTTGCTTGTGGGTGGGTATGGGTATAATCACTTAAATTATCATCGATAATCAATAAATGTATTTTTTTTGTGTGCACCTCATTTAAATCATTCAGATTAATCGGTTGATTCGTTTGAATATCAGTTAATTTAATAGTAACAACCTGTTGTCCTCCCTTCGTCAGGATTTTTTGTACAGTGAGCTTCACAGTAGAGGGACCATTCTGTTTGGCTGCGTGTGAATGTTTTGTATGGTCCATCGTGCTATGTTGATGATTGGCAGCGGCAAATAAGGGGTAAGTAAAACTCATGAGTGCCAGAATCGACATGAAAGACTTATTGAAGATCTTATGAATAAAAATGTTCACTTTTAACGCTCCAAATAGACCGATCGTTATCGTCAAGATAAAGCGGTGTTATTACAATCAATACTATCGAGCGTTCCTTGCAAGACAGCCCTGTTATGCTGTGGTTGTCATCAGTCATAATAGCTGAACAAAATAATACCATTCCGAGTGGTAATACCCAAATAAGTGCGCTAAATTCTTTCTGTTCATTGTCTTGGCGAGCATGGATTATTTTCAAATGTTTCCCATCGCAAACGCAGCGCGTTAATAATGACTGAGACCGAACTAAGCGACATGGCTGCTGCCGCAATCATGGGATTTAAGAGCAGACCCATGACGGGATATAAAATCCCTGCTGCTATTGGAACACCCAGCGCATTGTAAATAAAAGCAAAAAACAGATTTTGGCGTATATTGCGCATCGTTGCTTTGGATAAAAGGCGTGCCTTCACGATGCCCTGTAAATCGCCGTATAGCAAAGTAACGCCGGCACTTTCTATCGCCACATCCGTACCAGTACCCATCGCAATACCAATATCAGCTTTTGCCAGTGCAGGGGCATCATTTACCCCATCACCCGCCATAGCAACGACTCTATTTTGCTGTTGCCATTGGGCTACAATCCGGCCTTTATCTTCAGGCATAATTTCAGCGACAACCTGCGTAATACCCAGTTTGGCAGCGACGGCTTCGGCGGTTTTTTGGCTGTCACCCGTTAGCATGACCACTTCAATGCCTTCTTGCTGAAGAGTACTAATTGCAGCAGGCGTTGTTGATTTAATGGGATCTGTCACTGCCAGAATGGCAGCAATTTGATGCTCCACTGCCATGAACATCACCGAAGCTCCTTCGCTGCGTAGAGCCTCGGCCTGATCAAACAGCGACTGATTGGTACTTTCTGAGGCTGGCATTAATTTCAAATTACCAATTGCAATAGGGCGTCCATTGACTAATCCCCGAACCCCTTTACCAATCACTGCTTCAAAATCAGTGACTGGTGAAAAAGCCAGATTTTTTTCTTTCGCAGCGCTGACAATGGCATATCCAAGAGGGTGTTCACTATTATTTTCAAGGGCTGCTGCCAAAGCTAATAGTTCATCTTTTGACCAGTCAGGGAGGGTAACGATTTGGGTTAATTTTGGACGACCTTCAGTGAGTGTACCGGTTTTATCAACAATTAAAGTGTCTACCTTTTCCATCTGTTCCAATGCTTCGGCATTTTTAATAAGTACGCCCTGACTGGCGCCTTTACCAATGCCAACCATAATTGACATGGGGGTGGCTAGTCCCAAGGCACAAGGGCAGGCAATAATGAGTACGGAAACAGCAGCAATGAGAGCGTAACTGAAAGCAGGTTGAGGCCCCCACATTGCCCAGCAAATTGCAGCAATAATAGCAATGAAAATAACCAGGGGGACAAACCAGCCAGCGACAGCATCAGCAAGGCGTTGGATAGGGGCTCGGCTGCGTTGTGCATCACTAACCATTTGGACGATTCGAGCCAGCATGGTGTCGTGGCCAACATGAGTTGCTTTCATGGTAAAGCTGCCTGTCTGATTCAAGGTAGCACCAATAACCCGGGAACCTTTTGCTTTCGCTACGGGCATTGCCTCACCAGTAATCATCGATTCATCGATATAACTGCTGCCGTTGACGATTTCACCGTCGACCGGTATTTTCTCCCCCGGGCGTACGCGCAATAAATCGCCTGCCTGAATATGGCCAAGATCTATCTCCGTTTCTTGTTCATTTTCGTCAAGGCGATGTGCGGTGGTGGGAGATAATTGTAATAAAGCGCGAATGGCTCCGCCGGTTTGGGCCCGTGCTTTTAATTCCAATACCTGGCCAAGTAAAACCAATGTGGTAATAACGGCAGCTGCTTCAAAATACACGGCAACCAATCCTTCTTCATTGCGGAAAGAAGAGGGAAAAATACCAGGAAATAGGGTGGCTATCACACTATAGCCCCAGGCTACACCAGTACCTATAGCAATCAAGGTAAACATATTCAAATGACCGGTTTGAAGGGACTGCCAGCCCCGTTGAAAGAACGGCCAGCCACACCCTGCGACAACCGGTGTAGCCAGAATCATTTGGATCCAAATTGAGAGATGGGTTGGTAACCATTGATTGAGTACATGCTCACTCATAGCCAGTATGAATACTGGCAGGCTAAGCACTAAAGCTATCCAGAATCGGCGATTCATAGCCTCATATTCCGGGTTATGCTCTTCGTCTGCAGACACGGTTTCAGGCTCTAACGCCATACCACAAATAGGGCAGTTACCTGGATTTTCCTGACGGATTTCTGCATGCATGGGACAGGTATAAATAGTTGGCCCCTTGCTTCGAGTCGGTTGCTGGGGGGCAGGAGTAGGATGCTGGTGATGATGGCAGCAACTCTTTTTTTCTGTTGTGATGTTGTCCTGCTCTTTATGGTGGTGTTTGTGGTTCATAGGTTCACCTATTCATATTTTTGCAACAGATTAATAATCTCACGAATCCGTTCTTCCTTATTGGCGTCATTACCACTACAACAGGCTTCAGTCACACAATGTCCTATATGGGTTTCAAGTACGCCCAACTCAATCGTTTTAATAGCATTACGTGCTGCACGTAACTGGGACATAATGTCTACGCAATAGCGTTTATCTTCAATCATGCGTTTAATGCCTTCCAGTTGACCAACAACGCGATTGATACGTGAAATTTGTTTTTCGTGTGAGGGATAATTTGACATGGTAGCTCTCCATTTTATTAGTTCTTATATACCCTGGTGGGTATATTGTCAAATCGTGTGACTTGATCAAGATAAAAGAAGTCATTGCCGATCTAACTGAATTTATAGATTTTTTTTACTAAAAAAATTATTCTACCCTTGATAGCTTTTTTATATTTAAGGCTGACAGTTGTATTTATTTCTCTTTGAAGTACAAGGAATAGCCATGATTTTAAAAACCTGTGATGTTAGTAAGATTGACCACTTGATCACTCCTGATGAGATTTTTGAAATAACGCTGGATTCTCCTGCATTGGATATCTTTACTGATTTTAAAAAGACAGAGCCCTTAGTCATTGATCAGTCACTTGATGTGGTTACCGCCGAAGATTTAATGAAAAAGACGCATGTTAAATTGAAATTGGTTTTGGAGGATGGAGAATTTATAGGTACGCTTGCCTATAGTGATTTAATTGGCGAAAAAGTCATGTCGCGTGTTCATCACCACACCCCGCGCAGTGATATCTATGTGAATGAAGTGATGACCCCTCGCAGTCAATTGAAGGCGATTGATTTTAATGATGTACAAAGAGCAAAAGTCAAAGATATTGTAGAAACGCTAAAAAACGAAGGAAGCCAACATTTTCTGGTAATCGATAATACACTCCATCATATTCGAGGTATTTTTTCTGCCAGCGATATTGCCCGTCGATTACATATTCCCATCAATATTAGCTCAGTTTCAACATTTATGGATATCTACAAAGCACTCAACCATGACAGATACTGATGATCTGCCTGGGGACTGTTTCCAGCGAAATGTAAACAGTCTCCAGGCATGACATCCCTATCGCGACAGGACAATTTTTTAATAATTCTTTGAAATCAATTTGTTAGAAAAAAAACAAAGTGGTGATTATTTGCCTATAATTTATATAGTGGTTTGCTGTAGAGCTGTGTATGGAACTAAGGGTTTACTTTTTACCAAAAGGATTTGAACCCGTTATTAATAGGACATTAGACTTAAAATCGCAAGCCCTGGCCCTCTTGACTCAAGCGGCAGAGATCATCAAACAGGCTATGGAAGCTGTTCAACCTTCCACCGTATCTGATCATCTCGCACTGGTTATAGGCCCTGGGGATTTCTGGAAAAGTGGGTGTGGGTTGCTAACTCATGGATGCCTGCCTCAATCACTTGCCCTGGATTATTTTGCGCGAGAAATGGTGGCCCTCAGTGCACTATACCCCCAGATTATTTTAATTCCAGGTAGCATTTATCTTTCGGTGGATAAACTGGCTGCTGATGAGAAAAGCTATTTCCGAGCCCATTCAGATCATTTTATCCCGTCAGTGTATATGCAAAACATTGCTCCTGTATTTTATAGTGGCAAATGTTTAAGACTGATAAAAAGGGGAGGGTATCTATTGACTGTCAATAAAAATGAACAACAACACAGTACGGTGAAAGAATTAACGTCGGAGAGTGAATTCCTTAACGCATTATCCTCGGTACATTGTCAGCGTTTGGAGGTGCTCCCTTGTCTTGAGGATGGATCAGGCGCTCTTGCTATTCCTGACGTTGCTTTTTTTGGTAAAACGCCGCTACCTGGTGAAAATCTTTTATTAGAAACCCTGGATTTATGGTCAGATCGCTTGTTTTCTCCTGTGTTTACTATTGAAAATGTTACCTTTGGCTTAGAGATTGGTACGGATCACGATTTTGCTGCCCAGCATCTTGCTGCCCGATTGGAAAATTTGGATCTCCATTTACTCATCTCCTCCGGCCAATCCAGACGATATGACGGGACAAATGGCTGCGGTTTTTTTATTTGCGCCGATAAAGACAAGGCAACGATGTTGAATATGCAGGAAGGAAAACGTATTGGTATCGATACGGTTCTTCAGGTGGATATAAAACATCGTTGCCGGAAAAGCGGTTTTGCCTCTGAAGACGTCTAATGTTTAAAATGCCTGTATCCTGTAAATACCATGATAATTCCAGCCTCATCGGCCGTAGCAATCATTTCTTTATCCCGTATTGATCCACCTGGTTGAATGAGGGCAGCTATTCCTGCCTGGGCAGCTATTTCAATGCTGTCAGCAAAGGGGATAAATGCATCAGATGCCATGACTGAATCCAGAGTAGAAAAACCGGCTTGTTCTGCCTGCCATAAAGCGATACGCGTACTCATTACACGGCTGGTTTGGCCGGCTCCAATTCCAATGGTGGCGTTATTTTTGGCAAATACAATTGCATTTGATTTGACATGTTTTACTGCTAACCAGGCAAAGAGTAAGTCCTGCTTTTGTTGCTCGGAAGGCTTTTTCCGGGTGACGGTTATAAATTCATCGCTGTTTACTGCAAAATCATCGTGTTCCTGGACTAATAAACCACCATCGACTCGACGCATATCTAGCTTAAATTCATGGTTATGTTGCCAGATCCCTGTTATGAGTACGCGGATAGCGGGCTTCGTGGCCAGTATCCGCTTTGCTGCCTCAGTGATTGCTGGAGCGATGAGGACCTCAAGAAACTGTTTTTCAAGAATAGCTTGCACAGTTGCCTCATCTAACAACTGATTGAAAGCCAAAATACCACCATAAGCGGATACCGGATCAGCCTCTTGAGCGCGTAAATAAGCAAGAAGAGGCGTGTTACCTATCGCAATGCCACAAGGATTACCATGTTTGACAATGACACAGGTATTGGTTTCAGGCGGAAATGATTTAACACAATCAAAAGCGGCATCTGCGTCAAGCAAATTATTATAGGATAATTGTTTGCCCTGGATTAACTGTGCGGTGGCTAATGATCCAGCTGGCGGGTTTTTATCCATATAAAAGACTGCTTGTTGGTGGGGATTTTCTCCGTAACGTAATTCATATTGTTTATTAAATTGACAAGTTAAGACAGCGGGAAAACCACTGGGATGTTTTTCATCATTCAGAGTACCAAGATAATTGGCAATTGCTGCGTCATAGGCTGCAGTATGCGCGAAGGCTTTTTTCGCCAGGCTGAATCCCAAATTGGCCGAAACTTTCTTTGCCTGGACGCATTCTGCCAGCAATTCATAGTCGTCCGGTGTTACTACAACAAAAACATGGGCGTGATTTTTGGCTGCCGAGCGAATCATGGCTGGGCCGCCGATATCTATGTTTTCAATCGCTTTTTGAAAATCGCAATCATGATTACTAATGACTTGTTCAAAGGGATATAAATTAACAATCAGCAGATCAAAGCGCTGGATACCATGTTCATTTAGAATGTGATCATCTTGACTATCGCGGGCCAACAATCCTGCATGAATCGCTGGATGCAAGGTTTTAACTCGGCCATCAAGCATTTCTGGAAAGGTTGTGCATGCACTGACTTCCGTAACCGGTAAGTGATGCTCGGTAAGCAGGGCAGCTGTATTTCCGGTAGCAACAAGCTCGACTCCCTGTTCGTGTAAGACTTTGGCAAGCTTAACTAGCCCACGTTTGTCAGAAACACTTAATAAAGCTCGTTTGGGAGTAAAAGAAATCATTTGAGAGTTGGTCATAGTAGGCTCTGCTCTATAAGATAAGAAGGCATTATACGTTAAAATTACAGGCTGGCCTTAGAAGGCAGTGATTTTCGCTAGCTTGAGTAACCAGCATCAAGATAGTAAGAAATAGTAACTGCCTCTATCGACGTGCAAAGGCTAATAAAGACCAGCCATCCAGGTTATGCGTTAATAAATGGGTAAAATCAGCCTGATAAGTTTCGATTAATGAACTGGCTTGCTCCTCTAAAATTCCCGAAACGACCAGGAGGCCATGAGGGCTAAGTAATTCCTTAAAGGTATTTCCCAAACTCATAAGGGGTGCCAGCAGGATATTGGCGATCAACAAATCGGCTGGTGCTTTCAGGCTTTGTGGAAATCCAATCTGCAATTGTTGGGGTTCTATCGTATTGGTAAGCGCATTATTCCGGGTTGCCTGTAACGCTTGCTCATCAATATCAACTGCTTGCACACTTGCTGCACCAAGTTTTAAGGCTGCAAGAGCAAGGATTCCTGAACCACAACCATAATCAATCACTTTTTTATTGCTTAAATCAGCTTGTTCAAGCCAGGTTAGGCACAAAGACGTTGTTGGATGAGTTCCGGTACCGAAGGCCAGGCCAGGATCCAGAATCAAATTAACGGCTTGAGGCTCTGGCGGCTCAAGCCAGGAAGGACAAATCCATAACCTTTCGCCAAAACGCTGGGGTTTAAAATCATCCATCCAGGCACGTTCCCAGTCTTGATCAGCGAGGTGTTGAATGCTGAAATGCAAATGGGTATGTTGAGGTGCGAGTAGCTGTTTTGCTTGTTCAGCGTCTTGTTCATCGCTATAAAGCGCATTAATCACCACATCTGGCCACAGTGGAGTGGTTCCAGGCTCTGGCTCCAGTACAGGGTCGTCATTTTTATCTGTCAAGGTGATAGATAAAGCGCCGGTTTCTTCCAGCGCCTCACTCAGTAATTCCACCTCATTACGATGGCATTGTTCAATCTGTAGTTGATACCACACAAGCTTATTCCTTCAACATTTTTTCCAGATAGTGGATATTGGTACCCCCTTGTATGAAGGCTTTATCGCGCAAAATACGATGGTGTAACTCAATGTTGGTTTTAATACCATCAATGATAATTTCATCCAGTGCATTCCGCATTCTGGCGAAAGCTTCTTCCCGCGTTTTACCGTAGCTAATCAACTTACCTATCATGGAATCATAATTCGGCGGCACAGTATAGCTACTGTAGACGTGAGAATCAAAGCGAATGCCGGGGCCGCCCGGTTGATGTAAAAGTCTTATGGTACCTGGTGAAGGCATGAATGTTTTTGCATCTTCAGCGTTAATACGGCATTCAACGGCATGGCCCTGTAGCTTGATATCTTCTTGTGTGAGGGTAAAAGGGATATCACTGGCAATTTTTATTTGTTCTTTGATCAGATCAATACCCGTAATCATTTCGGTGACTGGATGTTCAACCTGGATACGTGTATTCATTTCAATAAAATAAAAACACCCGTCCTGATACAAGAATTCAAAGGTACCGGCTCCGCGATATTTTAATTCACGGCAAGCATTGACAACGCGTTCGCCAATTTCCTGACGTAAGGCAGGGGTAATTCCAGGTGCTGGCGCTTCTTCAATCACTTTTTGGTGACGGCGTTGCATTGAACAATCACGTTCTCCCAAGTGGATCGCATTACCTTGGCCGTCCCCTAACACCTGGAATTCAACATGGCGAGGATTTTCCAGGAATTTTTCCATGTAAACCGTTGCATTGTTAAATGCAGCTTTTGCTTCACTGCGAGTTAAGGCAATGGCATTGAGAAGATTTGCTTCGGTGTGTACGACGCGCATACCACGACCACCGCCGCCGCCTGCAGCTTTAATGATGACTGGGTAGCCAATATCGCGGCCTAATTGCAAGTTGCGAGCATCATCGTCTAATAAAGGGCCATCAGAGCCGGGTACACAGGGAACCCCAGCCTTTTTCATGGCAGCAATGGCAGATACTTTATCACCCATTAGGCGAATCGTATCACCGCGTGGACCGATAAAACGAAAGCCACTTTGTTCAACGATGTCAGCAAAATCAGCATTTTCTGCCAAAAAACCGTAACCGGGATGAATGGCAACAGCATCAGTAATTTCCGCAGCAGATATAATGCGCGGGATATTCAAGTAACTTTCTTTTGAGGGAGCAGGACCAATACAAACGGTCTCATCAGCAAGTCGCACATGTAATAAATCTTTATCAACGTCTGAATGAACGGCAACCGTTTGAATACCAAGTTCCTTACAAGCACGCAAAATACGAAGAGCAATTTCGCCACGATTGGCGATAACAATTTTACTGAGCATCCGTTTACCCCTTATTCTATAGTAAACAAGGGTTGGTCATATTCGACTGGTTCACCATTTTTTACAAGGATGGCAGTCACTACACCGGTTCGATCAGCTTCAATTTCGTTAAACATTTTCATGGCTTCAACAATACATAAGGTATCGCCTGTTTTCACTGTTTGGCCGACTGTAACGAAGGGTGCAGCCTCAGGGGATGGTGCGGTATATATGGTTCCCACCATCGGCGAACGAACTTTGTGACCTGAAACAGTGGTTTCAACTTTAGGTTCGCTGTTATTCGGTGCGTGGTGCGCAGCAGCAGGGGGCGCCGCTTGTTGTAAAGGCGGTGCGATATAACGTTGCTGTACGGGTGCTTCCATGGCGTAACTATGACGGCTCAGGCGTACTGATTCCTCGCCTTCCTTGATTTCAATTTCTGAAATGCCGGTTTCATCCAGCAATTCGATCAATTTTTTGATTTTACGAATATCCATCGATAATAACTCTCTATTAATTGAATTTTTCTATAATTGCTTGAAGAGCCAGGCAATAACCTCCAACTCCAAGCCCACTGATAACCCCTTGGGCAATATCAGAAAAATAAGAATGATGACGAAATGTTTCGCGCGCATAGATATTACTGATATGGACTTCCACAAATGGAATTGCTGCGCCTATCAATGCATCACGAATTGCGATACTAGTATGTGTGAAGGCTGCTGGATTGATAATAAGGTAATCAACCTTGTTATCGGCGGCCTGATGAATAATGTCAATTAACTCGGCTTCAGAGTTACTTTGTTTGCTGGTTAACTGAATGCCAGCCTCAGCTGCCTGCTTATTGAGCAAAGCATCGAGTTTTGCCAGAGTCGTTGTGCCATAGATAGAAGGCTCGCGTACTCCCAGGCGGTTCAGATTTGGCCCATGCAAAACGAGTATTTTCTTCATTATGAGTTAATTTCACAAAATTGAAGCGATTCTGCCTGAACTTTATGATAATGTCCATATATTCGATGATATCGGCACGATATCGGCATGATGCCTTCCATTTTGCAGTTTCATTTTTGAATGCGTAGTCTAATATCGTTGCGTAGTCAATTATGTTATCTTTCTTAAATTATTCAGTATTAGATCGCTTTCCAAATTTGCTGTAGTGGGAACGTGCGAGGGGACGCCAAGCGCAGAATCGGCGTGTACAGGCCAGTACATGAGGATTCGAACACGGTCGACGCAGCAATTTCCCAGCATGGTAGAATTGGGGAAGAGATCTATCAAGCAAGGGATTGAACACCATGGTTACACATATCACCGATGTTACGCTGCGTGATGCGCATCAATGTTTAATTGCAACACGTATGCGCACCGAAGATATGTTGCCAATCTGCTATAAGATGGATCAGGTTGGTTTTTGGGCTATGGAAATTTGGGGCGGCGCTACATTCGATGCCTGTTTACGCTTTTTAAAAGAAGATCCCTGGCTGCGCCTTAAGTCATTGCGCCAGGCTTTACCCAATACTCAGTTATCCATGCTTTTGCGCGGGCAGAATTTGTTGGGCTACCGGCACTATGCCGATGATGTTGTACAGACGTTTGTACGCTTGGCTGCTAAAAACGGTGTGGATGTTTTCCGTGTTTTCGATGCTTTAAATGACGTACGTAATGTAAGAGTGGCGGTAGAAAGCATTAAGGCTCAAAAAAAGCATGCACAAGGGGCTATCTGTTATACGACTAGCCCGGTACATAATCTGGAAAGTTTCGTAACGATTGGTAAGGCTTTTGCTGATATTGGTTGTGACAGTATTGCTATCAAAGATATGGCGGGTCTGCTTACGCCAACCGCAACAATTACATTATACCAAGCGTTAGCCGACGCTACCCAATTACCTATCCATTTACATACCCATGCTACTTCTGGGTTGGCAGGTATCTGTCATTTCCAGGCAGTATTAGCGGGTTGTCAGCATATTGATACCGCCATTTCATCTTTCTCCGGAGGCGCTTCGCATCCCGCAACGGAGCCTTTGGTTGCTGCATTGGCTGGCAGCGAATTCGATACAGGGCTCGATTTGAATTTATTGCTTGAAATTGCTGATTATTTTCAAGATATACGCAAAAAATACCAGCAATTTGAAAGTGAGGCCCGTGATATTGATCCACGCGTACAACTTTATCAAGTGCCAGGGGGAATGATTTCAAATCTCTATAGTCAGCTGAAAGAGCAACACGCCTTGGACAAGATCAATGCAGTGCATGAAGAAATTCCGCGAGTACGTAAAGATCTCGGGTACCCCCCGTTAGTGACACCTACTTCGCAGATAGTGGGCACGCAGGCTGTTTTGAATGTGTTGACTGGTATTCGTTACAAAACGATAACCAATGAAGTGAAATTGTATTGTCAAGGGAAATACGGTGCTGCACCCGGTAAAATCAACGCCAGTTTGCGTAAGAAAGCCATCGGGCATACAGAGGTAATTGAAGTCAGGCCTGCCGATTTGTTACCGAAAGAATTGAAGCGTCTACGGGAAGAAAGTGGTGAGTTCGCCAAAAATGATGAAGATGTTCTTTCGTATGCAATGTTTCCTGAAATTGGGAAGCAATTTTTAGAGCAACGAAAAGCCAATACTCTGCAACCCGAACCTTTAATAATCAGCAGATCTCCAGCACCAAGCGATCGATTATCGGAGTTTGATATTGCCTTGCACGGTGAAAACTACCATATAAAGATTGCGGGCTACGGAACTCGCGAGCAAGGCCAGCAAGCTTGTTTTTTATGGGTTGATGGTGTGCCAGAAGAAGTCCTCATTAGCCTTGAAGAGACAGAAGAAACGAGTTTAGCGCCCGCTGCTAAACGTCCTTCCGGGCCAGGTGATATTACTGTTGCCATGCCAGGTAACATTGTCAGCGTCAATGTTACAGTGGGAGACAAAGTGACTAAAGGACAGACTTTATTAGTACTTGAAGCCATGAAAATGGAAACTGAAATTCAGGCTCCTTTTAATGGTACGGTAGCGGATGTTTTTTGTCAGAAAGGGGACAAGGTAATGCCTACTCAGGTTTTGATCTATTTATTACCCAACAATAATTAAACAGCGAATAGCAGCGAGCACGTTCTGTGTGTTACCAGCGCGTAGACTAGGACGGTTTCTGTCCAGCTTTTAAAATGCGTTCTTTAATACCTTGCCAGCGTTCTTGTTCGGGGGGGAGTTCAATAGCAATACAAGAGGCTGGTGATTGATCCGCATAACGGAGTTGGTAATAAAGCTCAAAGGCAGTCTCTTCGGGTGAGGTTGGAAACTGGTAAAACAGCTCACGGGGCTGCTGCGGGAGGTTGGCAAAGGCAAGCACATAAACAGGCAGGGTGCTCTGCTGGCAGAAAGCAAGCAGGCTCGCAGAGTCTGGAAAGCAATAGAGCGGTTTTTCAGGTTGGTAGTGGCTATCCAATTTCCCTGGCACTCGAATCGTGTCGCTGCTTTTTAATAGCTTGTTTGGCAAAATGGCGTTGAGTTCCAGTTCATCAATCAGTCCAGGACGCAGGATTTGATAACCGTGGGGATCAATTGCTGCCACAATAGTCGATTCAATTCCAATTTGACAACGTCCTCCATCCAAAATAAGTAAATCTTGTTGGTGAAAACTATGCTGAACATGCTCGGCTGTTGTGGGACTAATTTTACCGAAAGGGTTTGCGGAGGGCGCTACGAGCGGGGCACCAAGCTGTTTTAAAAGCGCTTGTGCAATCGGATGTTTAGGACAACGTAAGGCCACCGTATCTTGTCCCCCCGTTATTAAAGGACTGACTTGCCCTGGTTTGCTTTTCATGACCAGGGTTAAAGGGCCTGGCCAGAACTGTTCAATTAAGATCTGGGCGTAATCAGGGATATACTGGACCCACTTGGATAAATCCCAATTTTCTGCAACATGCATAATAAGCGGGTGATTAAGAGGTCTATTTTTAATCGCATAGATTTTCCTAATCGCCTCTTCATTCTCAGCGTTTCCTGCAAGCCCGTAAACTGTTTCAGTCGGTATAGCAACGATCTCGCCCTGTTTCAGATAGGAGACGGCAAGTTGGAGATCAGTAGTAATAGTGCTCATAGTAAATTAATACATCCTTTGGCCATATGGCAAGTGTGGAATTATTACCCAAAATTGCTGGAAGGCAAACCATTATTTAACGTGAGTTCGATAGAAAAAACAGGATTTTGTTTTTTCTATCGGCTAATAAACGTTAATAATTTATGTAACAAAGATAATTTTACCAGAGGCCATGGTATTTATTTTGTTGGGGCAAAAAACGTTAATAATTTAAAAATAAAAAAACTATATTAGTTTGGCATGAATCCCTGTAAGATATTGCCAACGGATTTTAGCTAAGGCCAACCTCAGGAAAATATGCTTAATCTGAAATCCGAAATTCAACTTGACGGGGATATTCCAACAATCCTTGTTAGAGCATTTAAATTGCTTAATTTCTAAAAATTGGCAGGGAAAATGCTAGCAAAGATGAGTACTCCCGGACGAGTCCTCATGCATACTTTAAGGAGAAAGATTAATGCGTATAAATTCCCATTTATCCCCTGTAGCTGCTTGCTTGGCTTTAACCCTGGTCTCTTCTGCTAACGCAGCTGAGCCACTTCCATTAGATCAGGTTTCATTACAGCATTTACAACAGCAGTTTTATCTGTCATTACCGAATAGAAAGACTGTCAATTCCAACCCTGCTGATGTTTTACAATTTGTAAAGCAACATAAAGACAAAAATCAGATAAGCCATGTTCGTATGCAACAGTACTATGCTGGTTTCATGGTCTTTGGTGGTTATGCCATTATGCATAGTGATGGTTCAATAAATAACTTATTAAATACACAAAAAGATGTGCAAATGAATGGCACAGTCTATCGTGGCTTGCAGGGTGAATTAGGGGATCCTCCAGAGGATTTGGTAAAAAATTCCAGCAAAATATTACAACAGTTTAAAGCCAAATTTCAAAACAAAGATGTGAGTGAAGAGCAGATAACTCCTATCATTTATATTGATGATAAACATCAAGCGCATTGGGCATATAAAGTGAGTGTTTTTGTGCGCTATGATCATCAAATTCCAGAAAGACCAACAGCTATCCTTGATGCGAAATCATCTAAACCTTTTGTGGAATGGAATGATATTAAAACAGTGGTTCGTACACCAGTGAAAGGAATTGGATTTGGTGGTAATACTAAAGTTGGTGAGTATGTTTTTGGTAAAAATTATCCTTTTCTTGAAATGACTCGAGATAACAAAAAAGAACGCTGTTATATGGAAAATGAAAATGTAAAAGTAGTGGATATGGAGCATGATTATTTTTCTACGAATGATCCAATGAAATTTAATTGCAAAACGACTGGCAATACGGCAGCCAATACATTCTGGACTGGTTATAAAGCGGACGGATATGATAGAGAAAATGGTGCCTTTTCACCGACTAATGATGCCCTCTATGCAGGCTATGTTATTAAGCATATGTATCATGATTGGTATGGTGTTGAGGTTTTAGTTAAACGGAATGGCGCCCCTATGCAAATAGTGATGCGTGTTCACTATGGTGAAGGCTATGAAAATGCCTATTGGGATGGCAGACAAATGACCTTTGGTGATGGCGATTCTACTATGTACCCTTTAGTCTCATTAGGTATTGGTGGTCATGAAATCAGTCATGGCTTCACTGAGCAACATTCAGCATTAGAGTATTTTGGTCAGTCAGGGGGAATGAATGAAGCATTTTCTGATATGGCCGCACAAGCTGCTGAATATTATTCAAGTGGAAAAAATAATTGGTTAATTGGCGCAGAAATTGTGAAAGAAAGCAGTGGCCGTGATGTTTTACGATATATGGATAAGCCGAGTCGTGATGGCCATTCCATTGATTCCGCTGACGAGTATTATGGGGGCCTGGATGTCCATCATTCAAGTGGCGTATTTAACCGTTTATTCTATTTGATGGCTAATCAAGCCGGTTGGAATACACGCAAAGCGTTTGATGTCATGATCAAAGCCAATATGGATTATTGGACTCCTTATTCTACTTTTGATGAAGGAGGCTGTGGTGTTTTGCGAGCGGCGAAGGATTTAGGTTATTCTCTAAGCGAGTTAAAGAAAGTGCTGGACGAAGTTGCTGTTAATTATCAACTCTGCGAGAACCCCAAACCAACGCCAATCCCTTCTACCTAATGTTATAGAACTCAACCAGACGCTGTGCTATCGCGTCTGGTTGCTCCATATGAATATGGTGGCCACCTTGCATTTGATTTATCTGTAGGTTTTTAACTGCTTTGATACGTTCTTGCATGTCAAAATCTTTAAAGACAAAGCCATTATCAGCCAAAATCAAAAGACTTCTGGCAGTAATACCCTGTAAACAGGATAATATTTGTCCTTCGGTCATGTATAAAGGCGTTGGATTTAATAAGCGTCGGTCATGTCGCCAATAAAATGACTCTTTTCTTTTAACAACACCGCGTTGACAAATAATTTTCGCATAGTCCAGTGATAAGTATCCTCGTTTGGCGCGTGCCTGGGCAGCTAAATCAAGCGATTGATAAGGTTTTGCCTCTTTATTTTCTCCTTTAAGATGATGGATATATTGTGCCAATTGTTTGCGACAAGTTTGTTCTGGTTGGGAAAAAGGCCCCAGGCCTTCTATCAAAATTAACGAAAGGACTTGTTCTGCTGCAACACCGGCAATCAGGCTGGCCAGGCAGGCTCCCATGGAATGCCCTAACAAATGAATGTGCTTGAATCCTAACGCATGAATAATTTGCAGACAGGTAAAAATACCATCGCTGAAGTGATAATAACAGCCTGCGGGCAGATGAGAGGAGTGGCCGTGGCCAGGTAAATCAACAGCGATCAAATAAAATTGTTTTTCCAGATAAGGTGCTACAAGATCAAAGGAATTGGCATTATCAAGCCAACCATGTAGAGCCAGCATAGGGGGTAGTTCTGGATTTCCCCAGGCTTTCCCTGCAATGGTAAACCCAGGTATGGTCACAGTGAAGGTTTTCATAGACGGCTAATGAATCAATTTTTAATAATTCATGTTACCTAAACCAGCATGATAAAAGTAGGTCTTAGCTACCGCTTATTACTATAGTTAGTGTTATGCTTAGTTATGGGTTTTGAATTTCTAATGTTGCTATGCAAAAACAACAGCGAAGCCTGTCTCTAATAACCTACAACATCCATAAGGGTTTTAGTTTCAGTAAACGGTTTCTATTACCTCAAATGCGAGAGGCGCTATTAACATTAAATCCTGACTTTGTTTTTCTGCAAGAGGTGCAGGGTGAGCATAGGCTACGGGAAAAACGCATTGTTGCTTGGCCCGATGCTCCTCAATTTGAATACATTGCAGAAAAAATATGGCCTCACTACCTTTATGCAAAAAATGCAATTTACCACTCAGGTCATCATGGGAATGCCATTTTAAGTAAATATCCTTTTGAACGATTTGAGAATATTAACTTATCTTCAATGAATCGTGCTTCACGCAGTATCTTGCACAGTCAGATAAAAATAGGAGAGGGGCTAAACCAAATCAATGTCCATCTACTTTGCGTTCATCTCGGTTTATTTAAGGCTGAGCGTTCTTCACAGTGTAGCGCATTGATGCAGCGAATCAGTGAAGCGGTACCAGAACATGAGCCTTTGCTTATGGCGGGTGACTTCAATGATTGGCGCCGTCATTTATCAAAACCATTGGCAGAAGAGTTAGGTATTAATGAGGCTTTCTACAGCATGAAAGGCCATCATGCTCGTTCATTTCCGGCAATAAAACCGGCCTTTTGCGTGGATCGGATTTATTTTCGTGGGATGCGGGTTTCAGAAGCCTATTGTTTGAAAGGCAAACCTTGGCGGATGTTGTCGGATCATTTGCCTTTACTGGCTCGTTTTGAATTCATTTAACACAGGACTTACGCAACACGTCGATCTCTTCGTTAAAATTTGTTTTTAATTCGGTCATTTAGTTAGGCTAAACTCCCTCATTAAAAGCAAATTTTGCCTCGACCTCGACGTGTTGCGTAAGTCCTATTGGCAAAACGCGGTTCTCTTCGTTTAAAACTTGCAAATAAAAATAAGGAAGCGGCAGGTGCCGCTTCCTCTCGTCTTTATTCCATATTTTCCAGGTATTCACCAAAACAGGCTGCACTATTTAAGCGTGCGCGCTTAAGCAACGCTTCCTGGGCAGCTTTAATGTTATCCGATTTACCTCCCCAGGCTTGCAGGCAATCTTCTTGTAACGCTCTTCCATAAGAGAAACTCAGATTCCAAGGTTGATAACCCGCACTATTGATTGCATTCAGATTGGCAGTAGCTTGCTGTGGTGATTGGCCGCCAGATAAGAAATTAATTGTTGGTACTGCAGCCGGTACGTTATTACGGAATACACTAATCGTGTAATCAGCAACTTCTTCTGCTGAACTAAAAGGAACCGTATCTTTACCAGAAGTGACCATACTTGGTTTAAGAACGATGTGTTCTAAATCAACCTGATGAATGAATAAAGCATGAAAGAGCTCATGCAATACCATTTCGCAGGCTTCAGCACAATGTTCAATGGAATGATTACCATCCATCAATACTTCCGGTTCAACAATCGGAACAATACCAATTGATTGGCAGGTTGCTGCATAACGAGCAAGCATCTCAGCACCAGCCTTGATAGCCGTCAAGCTAGGCGTGTACTCACCAATGGTGTAAACATTGCGCCATTTTGCAAATTTTGCACCTAATTTTTTAAAATGCTCCAGGCGCTCCGCCAAGCCATCCAAACCTTGGGTCACTTTTTCATTATCAGTATTGGCTAAAGTAACCAGCCCTTTGTCTACTTTAATGCCTGGAATAATGCCTTTTTGGGCAAACAAGTCAGGGAGAGCTGTTCCCTGATCATCTTTATGCTGAAACGTTTCTTCAAACAAGATGACCCCGTTAATGTATTGCTCCAAATCAGGCGTAGTGGCAAGCAAGTGGCGATACGCACGGCGATTTTCTTCTGTGTTTTCAAGACCAATTGTCTCAAATCGCTTACCTATAGTACCGCTGCTCTCATCAGCGGCTAAAATGCCTTTACCGTCTTGCAGCAGATGTTCCATCGTTGCTGATAATTCATCGTAATACATAATAGTTTATTCTCCTCTCGTTAAAACCGTTATTTACTGGGGCTTGAAATGTATTTTTCTCGAATGATTTGTTGTAAAGCAAACCCTTTTTCTTTCAGATAATTGAAAGCATCGTCGATCATACCGGGATTTCCACACAAATAAATCATATCTTCTGTGGGATTTAGGTTTAGATCGGGAAAGGCATGTTGCACATAGCCTTTGTATTCATGAGGACCTAAGGCACTTTCTTGTTCCCGACTTAAATGAGCACGAAAACTGACTTGCGGATGCTGGGCCGCAAACGCAATAAATTCATCAGGATAAAGGAGGTCTTCATGCTTTTGCACGCCCTGCAGAATCACAATTTGAAGTTCCGGATTAACTTTTAAACGCGCTTTCAGCTCATTAATCATCGCCCGATAAGGAGTGACGCCGGTACTGGTTGCTACAAAAATGTAGCGTTTAGGCATCTCTTCTTTGAGGATTAGGCGCCCAAAGGGCCCATTAATGTTAATTTTATCGCCTGGTTTTAAGTTAAACAATAAATCAGTACCTGGTCCTTCAGCAACATAGCCAGCTGCAAATTCAATATAATTGTTTTGTGTAGGAACATTCGCAATACTATAGCTACGCTTGAGCATTTTACCATTCCGTTCAAAATGAATGGTGATAAATTGCCCCGGAAGGTAGCTAAATGGGGGGGATTGTTCTGTTTTGAAAATAAAATGCTTTACTTTAGGAGAGAGCATAAACGCGTCCTCCAGGGTAATGGGAAAGGTATTGACTTGCATAATAATTACAACTTGGTTAGGAAACCCACTAATATAGGGGAAAAATTATGCATTGCAAGAGTTGATAGAAGAATTAAGTATATAATTAGAGTATGAATAGCACTGACCTAATCACTATGATTGGCAATTTGAGCCGATCTCTTTTCCCTGTGCAACATCTTCTTTCAGGAGGTGCTTATTTGCTCGGTATCGTATTTTTTATGACTGCCATATCAAAACTCAGGAAAATAGGTGATCATCGAGCTAACTCGTCTTCTCAAGAAAAGATGTTTGTACCCCTCGCTTACATTATCGGTGGCTCTGCTTTGTTATTTTTACCTAGCACAGTACAAAATTTATCCAATACTACGTTTGGAACAGGCAATGTTTTGCAATATGCCAATTATAATCCCTATGATATTTATAGCTCCATGGGTTTAATCATTCAGACAGCCGGTTTGATTTGGTTTATTCGGGGTTGTGTACTATTGGTAACAGCGAGTGAGCCAGGAGTGCAACAGGGGGGGAAAGGCCTGGCTTTTCTTTTTGCGGGAGTTTTAGCGATGAATTTTGAAAATACCACGGCCTTTTTAGCTACGGTAATGGGGAAAATAGAAGCGTTTAGCATGCAATTTGTCAGTTAAAGAAAGCTATTTATGGGTATCTAACGTATATTTAATAAGAAGATTGCTCTTATGGGAGCCTTAAGGAGTAGCGATGAAAAGGAATTATCAATCTATCTTAGCCTGTTTAATTCTATTTCCTGTGTTGCTTTTTGCTGCTAATAAAGGCACTGAGCTGAAACCCAGTTTGATTTTAAAGCACATTAAAATCATTAAAACGGGTGAACCTGCCGGCGATGAACTTTATTTTGATATCAGTACCTATCGCGCTGGGAAACCTACACACTATGCGCGTATTCCAGAGTTACCTGGTCATTGGATTTCACAAATTATGGATAAAGTCCGGGGGATTACTTTGTGGTCTGAGCCATTGGCACCAGGAGAAGCTGTTACAGTGATTTTGTCTTTGAATGAAGCAGACGCGGCTCCCTGGAATAATGATGATATGATTGGTTCAATAAAAATACAGTTAAAAAACGAAAAGGGAACTTTACAGACACGTTGGAGTCTTCCTAACCGCAGCGATAGTCTAATAACAACCTCTGGCCCTGCTGGTGATATTCATAGTTTTGAATTGATGAGTGGGAATGGTAATTATGAAATCTCTATTCGTTTGCAATCTCAAACGCAGTGAGTGCATTGAGGTTGGTCAGGGTTCGCGGGGCATCCATTGCTGCAGGGTAATTTACTCATTCTCACCGCAAATCTTGAGGTTGTTGGCTTTAGCAAAATCCAAAATGGCTTGATAGACTTGTGGACTGGATTCTTTGAGTTTGGGATCAAGTAGAACGCATTTATAGCCTTCTGTATTCACGCTTGGTTGCAGCAGAGGGGAATAATGAATACGTCTGTTTTTGAAGCTGGCCATTGTCCCACTCATTCGCTCTGCCCAATCACTGGGACGAAAAGGCTTACCTTGAGGAGTAACACCTTCGATAACAATTTTTTTGTTCTCGGAGTCTTCGGCCATATTTGATACATATTAAAAACAGTATGCCTAGTATAGCATCATCTTGGCAAAACAACGAAGCAATGGCAGTAAGGACAATTATTATGTTAGCATGCTAACGATTTAATTTTAGATGAGCATTTACTGTGAATCAGAAAGAAAACCATTCAGGAATATATTTGTTACCTAATTTGTTTACTACGGCAAGCCTTTTTGCTGCTTTTTACTCGATTGTCGCTTCATTAAAGGCGCAATACGAAGTCGCTGTTATCGCTATTTTTATTGGTATGGTTGCTGATGGGCTTGATGGACGTATTGCTCGTTTGACGAATACGCAAACTGCATTTGGTGCTGAATACGATAGCTTGTCCGATATGGTTACCTTTGGAGTTGCACCGGCCTTACTGCTTTATAGTTGGAATCTGCAGCAATTAGGTAAAGTAGGCTGGTTAGTAGCCTTCATTTATACCGCTGCAGTGGCTTTACGGCTTGCGCGTTTCAATACCCAGGTTGAAACAGCGGATAAACGCTATTTTCAAGGGCTTGCCTGTCCTCCTGCCGCAGCGATTGTTTCGTCCTTTGTTTGGTTTTGTCACCAAAATGAATTGCAACATTTTGTAATCGCTATACTGACAGCGTTTATTACGGTTGTTGCGGCGGTTCTTATGGTGAGTAATGTACGCTACTACAGTTTTAAAGAAATTGATTTTAAAGGAAAAGTTCCTTTTTTATACCTCTTGGTTATGGTAATTCTGTTTGTCGCGATTGCCGCAAATCCGTCTGTGGTTCTGTTTGTTGGTTTTGTCATTTATGCTTTGTCCGGTCCTTTGCAAACCTTGCTTGCTTTGCATCGTGTGCGCAAACAACGCAAACGCCAGTCGTCTGATGAGTCTTAATAGTTAAAGACAATTATTCTATCTCACCAAAGCGATTATTGATGAGTTCGGTAATCGCTTTTTCCATCTCGACCTCATCCGGACCATCAATTTGTAAAATTAACTCACTGCCTTTACTGGCAGCAAGCATCATAATCCCCATAATGCTTTTGCCATTAACGGTCTGCGTATTTTTGGTGACGTCAATATGACTTTGAAATCTCGATGTGGTAGAAACGAATTTCGCAGAAGCCCGAGCGTGCAATCCCAATTTATTAATGATGGTAATTTTAGTTTTTATCATGACAGCTACAATTTAGCATGTGCAGCAATTTTCTACAATCATGAGCGTTTTGAGAAAGACAATAATTATTTTTTACTAATGACCCTCCCTACAAAAAAACCTTTGCACTCTTTACTTTGCCACACACCGCGAGTAAGGCCATATTCGGATAATTTATAGACATAATAGCGTAGATGATCTTCCCAGTTTGTTTTTTGAGTATGGCCTCGCGCCCTTAAGCTGCCTTCCATAAATGAAATCCCAGCGATTTTTTTATTATGAAAGGTGAATTGATCGAGCTTGATCCCGCGATTGGTGACGGCTCCAAATTGAAGTTGCTCATTAACCTTGCCCACAAAGGTACCTGGAGTATGCGCCTGGCAATAATCTTGGCTAATGCCTTTCTTATTGGGTATGGCCTGGTAATAGGTTGCGGACCAAATCACGTCTTTTTCATTCGCATAGGCAAAAGAAGGAAGTAAGAAAACGGGAATTAACAGGATTTTTAACATTTTTTCTTAGGAAGTTATCAATCTTGACACAGCTTATAGGGTTGAAAACTGAATATCCAGAGTTCGCAGTTAATTCAATTGGAGACTAATTTTTCCCAATAGGAGCAGGAGGCTTTTAGTAGCCTATGTCTTGAGTCAAAAAAATGATTCCTGCAATGCGGCTTTGAAAAATTCAGGATGTAGTTTTCGGCGAAACAAGGCAATCCAAGCGCTTGGTAGGTTATCGATGCACAACCATTCTAGGGAGTGGTGTAAATCAAAGGGCTTCTTCTGCTTGTACAGTTTCAGACGCTAATAGATTATAAAGCGCTCCACTATCAGTCATTCGTCGGCAGGCTTCTCTAAATGAAGGAATGCTGAATTGCTTGATAATTGAAGCTAATAGTTGCAGGTGTTGATCGACTTGTTGCTCCTGGGGCACGACCAAACCAACGACTAAATCCACCGGCTGTTTATCAGTCGCGCCAAAATCAACGGGATTGAGCAATCTAATGACGCAGGCGTGTGGTTGCGTCATACCGGGCACGCGTATGTGGGGAATAGTGATCCCTTGCCCAATAGAAGTGCTTCCCATGCATTCTCTTTTCCAATAGGCATCAAACAGGTCTTGTGCGTCAAGTTGAGGCTGTTCTCGACTTAACAATTGACTGATTTTAAGAAGTACTGCTGTTTTGCTTTGTGAGGTTGAATCGATATAAACACTATTTGGATTGAGAACATGGCAAAGTTGCATGATTACAGACCGGAAGAAAAACTAGGTCTATTTTAACGCTATCTGTACACAACAAACAACCTTTTGGAGAGATTGTTTTTTTTGCCTAAGTTGTAACCAATTGATTTATTTTTATTTTATTTTATTAGTCATTAAAATCAAAAGATTACAACCTGATTAAGAGTAAAAAACAGAATTAAAGATTATTCCCGGTGCTCACGAATTTTTTCTTTATGTTCTATTAGCTGTCTATCCAGTTTATCGACCAGGATATTAATAGCGACGTACATATCCTCAGATTCAGCACGGGCATGTAATTTGGCTTTTGAAATTAAGATGGATGCCTCAGCAATCTGGCTTAATTTTTCGACATCAAATACCACATGGATAGACGTAATTCTGTCGAAATGCCGTTCCAGTTTAGTGAATTTATCTTCCGTAAAAGCCTTCAAGGCAGGGGTAACTTCGACATTATGACCAGTGAAGTTGATCTGCATAATCCTCTCCTTCAGTTGAAATAAAACTAACTACGAATTGTTTTGCGTTCATTGGATGGCGCAATCCCCATGGCTTCGCGATATTTAGCCACGGTGCGTCGGGCAACCTGAATGCCTTGTTCGCCAATCAATTGGGCAATTTTACTATCACTCAACGGCTTTTTACGATTTTCCGCAGCAATTAATTTCTTAATGACTGCTCGAATAGCTGTTGATGAGCATTCTCCGCCACTACTTGTTGTCACGTGGCTGGAGAAAAAGTATTTTAACTCAAACACACCGCGCGGGGTATGCATAAATTTTTGTGTAGTAACTCGTGAAATGGTTGACTCATGCATATCTAAAGCTAGAGCAACATCGTTGAGAATGAGCGGTTTCATCGCTTCATCCCCGTGCTCAAGAAATTCTTGTTGATATTCCACGATGCACTGGGCAACTTTTAATAACGTTTCCTGTCTGCTTTGAATGCTTTTTAAAAACCAACGTGCTTCCTGCAAATTATTCTTTAAAAACTGGTTATCAGCACTATTGTCTGCCCGCTGAATGAGAGAAGCATAGTGATTGTTGATACTCAGGCGCGGCAATGTATTTTGGTTTAAAGAAACCTGCCATTCACCATTGATTTTTTTTACAATGATATCTGGAATAATGTATTCAGTGGCACCTTGATGGATGAGACTACCTGGTTTCGGGTTTAAACGTTGAATGATTTGCAATACTTTATCCAGATTGGCTTCATTAACCTGGTAATTTTTCATTAATTGACGATAGTTATGATGACCAAGCAGCTCAATATCGTCACGCACAATTCGTTTTGCCAGGTCGAGATCCCCATTTGGATCTGGTAATTGTTCAAGCTGGACTAATAATGCTTCTGCCAGATTATTTGAAGCACAGCCAACAGGATCAAAATGTTGCACGCGGTGACGGACTACTTCAATTTCTTCGATATCCAAAGGATGGGCTTCACTATCCAGGCTGGCATGCAATTCGAGCATGGTCTGGGTAAGAAAGCCATCATCATCAATTGCATCAATAATAGCAGTCGCGATGACTCTATCTATATCGCTCATTGGTGTTAAATCCAATTGCCAACGCAAATGGTCTTGCAAATTGGTCGTAGTGCAATAAAGATTCTCATAATTGAAATCGAGATCGTCAAAAGTTGTGCGTTTGTTTTGACTGGTATAAAGCTGTGACCATTGAAAATCGGAAAACTCTTCCTGGGATTGTTTTTCGTTTCCTAGATGTGATTCTTCTTTTTCTTCATTTGGCGTGGCTTCTAGCATCGGATTGGATTCAACGATCTGTTGGATTTCTTGTTGCAAATCGAGTGTAGAAAGTTGTAGAAGACGAATCGCTTGTTGAAGTTGCGGGGTAAGCGTTAGTTGCTGACTTATATTGAGTTGCAACGAAGGTTTCATGCAAATCCTCTTTGTTTCATCGCTTTTATTCTTAAGTTTAACTGATTCAGGGCGATTATCCAGTAGAGAATAAGGACATTTTCAACCCAAAAAGGCCTTAATAAGTTCAATAAGAATATAAAAAATACTTGGTGACTATGATTGAGGCGATAAGAGAATAAAAATCGGCAAAAAAAAGCCTCCTAATGGAGGCAATTATTGATTTATTTAACTTTTTTCTCTTTGAAGATAACATGCTTACGAACGACAGGATCGTATTTCTTCAATTCCATCTTTTCAGGATGGTTACGCGGATTCTTGGTTGTTGTTACGTAGTAACCAGTACCTGCGGTTGATTCCATCTTAACTTTGATAGTGACAGCTGCCATGGTAGTTTCCTCTCAATTAAACCTTTTCGCCGTTTGCTCGGAGTTTATCCAAAACAGCTTTGATTCCTAATTTATCAATAATTCGCATACCTTTCGTACTGACTCGAAGAGATACGAAACGGTTTTCTTCTTCAACCCAAAAACGATGTCTTTTCAGATTGGGTAGAAAGCGTCTTCTTGTTTTGTTGTTGGCGTGCGACACATTGTTACCTGTAGTAGGTCGCTTGCCAGTAACCTGACATACTCTTGACATGTTGTTACTCCGAAGTGTTCGATAGATTTAATTCTGTTTTGTATAAATTCGGGGCCTTCGCCGAGCGAATTAGCCGGGTGTGAAATACAAGAGGCGTTTTATAGCAAAAAATGGCTCATTATGCAATGTATTCAGGTTATTTTTCCAACAAATCATCTGCTTGTTTTTAAAAATTGAGACCACCAATGAGTGTTAACTGTTCTCTGGCAAGTCTTCAGCGATTACTAGTTGTCACTCACTGGGACATCATTTTTTCCTTGTTTTTGTAGCCTGGGTGAAGGTCGGCAGACCGTAACCCGGGTTTCACTTCATCCGCAGGGAGTTGCAACTGACAAGTTAATGATTTGCAGGACTCACTGCAGTTGCTTGCATTGCTCTACAATTGGATAAGAAGTAAAAGACATGCACAGATGCTTCCCTCATGTTAAACTGATACCAGTTTATACTCCATAATTTTAAGATGACGTATTACTATGAAAGAATATACCAAAGCTAAAATTGCCTCCGATCTGCAGCTCGATCTCCTTCAGTTTCTGGATGATGACCAACTCAAAGCAGATGTTCTGGATTATTTACTGGCTCCCCTCATTGAATTGAAAAACAAGATACTCATCCAATATGGTAAGTATCTACCTGTGAGTGACGATAAAAGAACCCAACAAATAAGGAAGCTATTTGCGGATGATTTCCTACGAAAATACCCGCATTATAGAAAGAAATTAGAGGGCATCTTTGAGACAAAATGGATTGCTATTGAGGCGCAAGTAGCCCACGTTATAGCCTATCGTATAGAAGGATATACTAAAAATGTGTATGAAGTAGAGATTCCAGGTTCCAGTGCAACCTATAACGAGGAGAGAACCTACTTGCAAGCACTGGCAAGTGCTGTTGCAGGTACCCCTAATGCGGAGAAATTGGAACAGGATGATATTGCGTTAGTTATTGGTCAAATCGTGCAAACTCATTTGGCTGATTTGGCAAAAAAAGGGATCTACCCAACCTCCTCGGAAATTGTTCAACCAGGCGGTTCAATGCGGTATAAGCCTAAGGAAGATAATAACCACGCCTTTCTTTTCAACACAACAGCGACTCTTAGTGGTATTTTGAGCGCGGGTGCTTTTACAGCCGCACTGCTGGCTTTGAAGACAATTATTACGATTTCCACAGCAGGGGTGGGATTGCTAGCTTCCGTTGGCGTGGTTGCCGGATTAGTGAGTTTTGGTCTTTATAGTTCCAATAAAGAGCAGAAAGAGCATACTGGTGATCAGATAGTCAATGTACTGCAGTGAAATAGCAGGAGTAGGCATCAGACCTTTGTGTCGCTTTCAATGAGTTTGGGAAAAACAAACGCTTCCTTTTTATAAAGTGATTAATAGCTCCGTAACTACTCACAAATCCTTCTTTAGGGGGTATAATCCGCGCATTAAAGCTAATTGAGTAATTTTTATGCATCGTACAATTAAGAGTTTTGTCTTAAGGGCTGGAAGATTAAGTAACAGGCAAGAGCAGGGGTTAATGCATTATTTGCCGGCTTACGAATTAATTTTAGATGAAAAGCCTTTTGATTTTCAGGCAATTTTTGGCAGGGAAGCGGAGACCGTTGTCGAGATTGGTTTTGGTATGGGAGCGTCGCTAACGACTATGGCACAGCAGTATCCCGAGCGTAATTTCGTTGGTATAGAGGTTCACCGTGCTGGCGTTGGCAGTTTAGCGGCTGATTTACAGGAGTACGCCATTGAAAATGTACGGATTATTTCCCATGATGCGGTGGAAGTATTAAAGCATCATCTTGCTGAAAACTCGTTGGCAGGCGTGCAAATTTTCTTTCCCGATCCCTGGCCTAAGAAGCGTCATCATAAACGTCGCTTGATTCAAGCTGATTTTGTAAAATTATTAGTCCGTTGCTTGAAACCGGGTGGATTTATTCATTGCGCAACCGATTGGCAAGAGTATGCGGAGCATATGCAGGCTATTTTATCGGTTGAGCCCGCTTTAACGAACAGTGAGCCCAAAGGCGGTTTTTCGCCACGGCCGGAAACCAGACCCTTAACCAAATTCGAGCAGCGTGGTAACCGTCTTGGACATGGTGTTTGGGATCTTATCTATTTAAAGAGATAGATAGACAGAATTTTAGTAGTATAACGGGTAATTTTTGTGATATTAGTGTCATTGTAGAGCACTTCGCAGATTTGATGACGGAAAAGGATCGTTTCTTCACTAATTATTTTGATCTTCATTTTTCCACTGTGTAATATGAATTTTCGATGAGCTCGTCAATTGTCTAAAAATATAAAATAGGAAAAGGGATATGCACTTATTGGATAAGATCGATCGGATCCTTGCTAAAAAAGATGAGGGCGGCCTGGACGCCTTTAAAGAACTTATTCTCGAAGAATTAAAAACCAACCCCAAAGTCTTACGACACATTTTCTGTTTAAGAAATGGTGCGCAAACTACTATTTTAAATCATCTGATTCGTGCCCATGATGCGGTCGAACATAATTTGACGGAGTACATTAAATTCCTGTTCGAGCAGGGGGCAAGCGCCCATGTTGAAGAGCCCGTTCATTTAGCCTTTCAATTGGGAAAACCTGACTTAGGGAGTCTTGTGCTTGAACACGCAAAAAAATTTGTTGAAGAGCCAACTCCACAACAACTGTTGGCAGATAGCTATGACCCGGAGCGAAAAACATTGTTAGCCAGGGTAATTGATACGGAGAACATTGATAACTTACGTGTTGTTTTGGCCAATCATCCCAATGTTAATAAACCCAGTGCAATTCAAGTCGGTAAAGATAAAAAGATTTCTATTCCCCCTCTGCATCAAGCCATTATTAAGAATTTTACCGGAGCAGTTGATGCCTTAATTAAAGCAGAGGCAGACGTTGATAATACTTATGGCGCATTGCAGGAAACGCCTCTTTTATTAGCCGCTCGGTTAGGGCGGGTGGACGCTTTAAAGACTATTCTTGAATCAAAAGCACCTAGACTGGATTTGGAAGCAACGAATGAGGAGTCCAAGCGAGCCATTGATTTATTATGTGCTCGCCTGGAGACAAAGGAAGATTCGCAGGACGCTTTACGTGGTATCGCTATGCTTCTCTGCCATGGAGCGGCTGTTCCGCGAGAGCAAGCGTTGTGTACCTTATTACAAGATAATCGTTATGCTTTACTCGATGAAGTTTCAAAATACACGGAGAAACTGCCAGAGCTTGCAGCCAGCTTCGTTCGCCGCTGCCATATTAGTGGCCCCCTTCACTCCATTATCTATGCGGAAAATTCCTGGTGGCAATCACTCTGGTACCTTTTTGCTCGCCCCAGCCATGTCGCTTTGCAATTGGAATCCCTGGTTTTAAGGGGGCAACCACCCTCCAAGAAAAAAGAGGCGGAGGCGGAGGAGGTAATTCAAGTCGAGGCCCCCAGTCCTTTTACCAAGGAGGAGGTTCAGTTCGCCACGTTTGTGAAAAAATATGATGAAGCGCTTTCTATTAAAAAATTTTTAGGAATAACTATCTTTAATCCCTGGAGTTCAATGCGTTGGGCGATAGATAGTGGGAAATATACCAGTCTGGAGCAGGTAAAGAAGTATAGAGAGGATTATCCGGGTACACGAACAGACAGGGTTCTGGAAAAGATGGAGAACCGTCGAGAATCGCTTCACGAAAATCTGGATGGTGTGGGCAAACAGGTAAAGCAGGTATAAACCCTTGCCATTTGCTTGCTTAAACAGAGTATACATCCTAGAATTCTACTTTTGTGTGAAGGCGGAGAGATATAGATGGGATGGAATGAGCCGGATAAGGACAAGGATAAAGATAAAGATCCGTGGAGCGGTAAAAATCAGCCGCCAGATTTGGACGAAGCACTGAAACGTTTTCAAGATAAATTGAAGAAAACGTTTTTTGGTGGTTCTGGCCAACCCGGTAATGAAACGCCTTCCTCCAGTAATGGCGGTGTACTCGCTGTGATGGTCACTTTGGTTGTTTTTATTCTATGGGCTATCTCTGGCATTTTCATCGTTGATCCTGCCGAGCAGGCAGCGATTCTTCGTTTTGGTAAGTATGTGGAAACCGTCGGTCCTGGACCTCATTGGATTCCACGTCTTATTTCGACAAAGATTGTGCAAAATGTCGAGCGTCTCTCTGACTATTCTTATTCAGCACAGATGTTAACAAAAGATGAGAATCTGGTATCAGTGTCTTTGGCTGTACAGTATCGAATCAACGATTTACAGGCTTATCTCTTTAACGTCGCTGATCCGCAAGAAAGCTTACAGCAGGCTACTTCAAGTGCTTTGCGACAAGTAGTTGGTACAACAACGCTTGATCAGATCATTACGGAAGGCCGTGAAGCCTGGGGAAGTAATGTCCAGGATTCTTTAATCAAAATTCTGGAAAAATATAAAACCGGAATCGTGATCGTGAATGTTTCACCACAACCTGCCCGCGCACCTGAAAATGTACAGGATGCCTTTGATGATGCAATTAAGGCTCAGGAAGACGAAAAGCGTTTTAAAGAACAAGCCCTTGCTTATCAAGCCCGGGTAGTTCCTATTGCTGAAGGGGGAGCAAAGCGGGTTTTTGAGGAAGCGCAAGCCTTTGCCAAACAAGCAGTATTACGTGCGAAGGGCGAAGTCGCAGAGTTTTTAGCCCTTTTACCAGGCTATACCCAAGCTCCATTAGTGACTTCTGAACGGATGTATTTAGACACGATGCAACAAGTCTTAAGCAAGAGCAGTAAGATTATTGTTGATGGCAAATCAGGTAATCTTTTGTATTTACCCTTGGACAAATTAGCAGCGAATCCAGTGTCCGCATCTATTCCAGCCACCCCTGAGTCTGCGACCAAGATTGATCATTCTGCAGTCGCGAATGATATACAGAATACACTGGTCAGTGACCGGAATATCACCAGACGCACTTACCGTCAGGAGGGGAATAACTAAATGAATACGACTAAAGCAACTTTAGGCATTCTATTGTTCATTATATTGATGGTATTGCTTGCCAGTGTTTTTACTATTACTCAGGGCCAACAGGGTATTTTACTTCGTCTTGGGCGTTTGGTAAGTGATTCTGATACCGATAAGGCAAAAATATTATTGCCCGGGTTACATCTAAAAACACCCTTTATTGAAAGTGTCCGCATTTTTGATACACGCATTCAGACTTTGGATATCAAATCCTCAAGGATTGTAACCAAGGAGAAAAAGGATGTGATTGTCGATTATTATGTGAAATGGCGAATTAATGATTTAGCTCGTTATTTTAAATCGACAGGTGGTAATGAATTCAAGGCAGAAACCTTGCTTGAGCAGCAGTTAAACACCTCATTGCGTGCGGAATTTGGGAAACGCAATATTTCTGATCTGGTGTCTGGCGGACGCGATGATGTGATGGAAGTTTTACGTGGTAAAGCCGAACAACAAGCGAGTCAACTGGGTATCGATGTTGTTGACGTGCGTATTAAAGGCATCGAATTACCCGAGAATACTTCCAATGCTATTTATCAACGTATGCGTGCCGATATGCAGAAAATAGCCAGCCGCCATCGTGCTGATGGTCATGCAGCAGCAGAAGCAATTCAGGCGGCAGCCGATGCGCAAGTGACTATATTGCTTGCCCAAGCACAAAGCGAAGGTCAAATCGTTAGAGCTCGTGGGTTAGCTGAAGCGGCTACTATCTATGCCGAAGCCTTTAGTAAAAATAAGGATTTCTTCACTTTTTATCGGAGCTTGAAAGCTTACGAAGGTAGTTTTAACAGCAGACAAGATATTCTGGTATTGGATCAAAGCAGTGCGTTTTTTGATTACTTTAGACATTCCTTGTCAAAAGGTGATGGTGTTAACACTAAAAACTGATTATAATCGTTAATTTTGCTGAAATCGGGTTAAGCATGCTTAACCCTTTTTTATTTATTGGAGATACGGTTGCTCATTAATTTTCTCTCGGCCATTGCCTTAGTATTTGTATTCGAGGGATTAATGCCATTTACTTCTCCTGAGCGATGGAAGCAATTATTGCGCAAGATTATTGGACAGGATGAGAAAATATTGCGTTTAACTGGTTTTTTTAGCATGCTGGTGGGGGTTGTTCTACTCACCGTTGTTCATCAATTTGCAGAGTAAGAGTCCATTATGGGTAAAAATGTTGTTGTGATAGGTACGCAGTGGGGTGACGAAGGCAAGGGTAAAATTGTCGATCTGTTAACACATGACGTACAAGTAGTTGTTCGTTATCAAGGTGGACATAATGCAGGACATACACTGAAAATCAAAGGTGAAAAAACGGTCTTGCGTTTAATTCCTTCCGGCATATTACGTCCTCATGTGCAGTGTTATATTGGTAATGGCGTCGTACTATCGCCCAAGGCGTTGCTTGATGAAATTAAAGAGTTGGAAAATAAAGGCATTAATGTTCGTAGCCGCTTACATATCAGTCAAGCCTGTCCTTTGATTTTACCTTGTCACATCGCGTTGGATAATGCTCGGGAAAAACACAAAGGCGATGCAGCGATTGGTACCACAGGTCGCGGTATTGGGCCTGCCTATGAAGATAAAATTGCCCGACGAGCACTCAAGGTAAGCGATTTATTGCATCCTCAACGTTTTAAAGCAAAACTCACCGAGTTATTGCAATATCATAATTTTGTATTGAAACATTATTACCACCAAGAGGAAATTGCTCTTGAGCCTTTGTTGGCAGAAGCAGCCGAGTGGACAGACGCTTTGCAAAATATGATTTGTGATGTGACAACCTCGTTGCATGAGCATCGGGAAAAAGGGGAGTCTATCTTATTTGAAGGAGCGCAAGGCGTATACCTTGATATTGATCACGGTACTTATCCATTTGTGACCTCATCGAATACCTGTGTAGGTAGTGTCGTTAACGGGGCAGGTTTTGGTCCTCGTTATCTTGATTACATACTGGGTATCACGAAAGCATATACTACTCGTGTTGGTGGTGGTCCGTTTCCTACTGAGCTGAAAGATGAAATTGGTAAGGGATTGGCTGCCCGCGGTTTTGAGTTTGGTGCGGTAACGGGTCGTCCTCGCCGTTGCGGTTGGTTTGATGCCGTATTGCTGCGACGTTCCATAGAGCTTAATAGCATCACGGGTTTATGCATGACCAAGCTTGATGTATTGGATGGCATCGATACGTTGCGCATTGCTGTTGCCTATCGAAATGCAAAGGGGCAATTGTTATCCCGTCCACCGCAAGCAGCAGAAGACTTTGAAGGGTTGGAACCCGTGTATGAAGAGCTGCCAGGATGGAGTGAGTCAACTGCTGATGTAACAGAGCTTAACCAATTGCCTGCCAATGCACTGGCTTACGTTAAGCGTATTGAAGAGTTGTTGGGTGTCCCTGTTGATATGCTATCAACTGGTCCAGAGCGCGACTCTACGATTATATTGCGCAATCCTTTGGCAGATTAGTTGGTCTTATTGACAGTCCGCCAGCTTGAGTGGAAAAGCGTTAATAGTAGAAATGTCAGCATACTTCGCCTCTTCTCTTCAGGGTTTTATTGGTTAAAACCCTGTCTTACGCTTCGTTGCGAATTCTCTAGGTGTTTTTGTTAATTGGCTCATAAGCAGTTATAGCAACTGCTTATGGATTTGGTTGTGCACTCCTAAGGGAAGAGACGTTTACAAGGAGTTAGGATGTATACTTTTTTTGAGCAAATTTTCAGGAAGATTAAGGAAATACAACCAGTTAGCACAACAGGCGCGCTTGCCCATACCTATTATTGGCTTACTTCCTTTGGTTCCGGTGATCTTGTATTCCGTAATCCTAATTTTAGGGCTCCCAAGGAGCATGCCCCTGATTTAAGTGAGGGCATTGCGATTTATTGTACTCATGGTACTGCTGATCAGGCCGGTGCTTTTGACAGAATTGCGCAGCGTTTAATAGCAGCGGGTCTTCCCGAGCTTGTTTCTTCTATTCATCTTGTGTCCTTTGATAGTCGCTATCAAGGAAAAGGGATCAACTATTTTTCCTCACAATTAGCTGAAAAAATAAAAAAGAATGGGCACAAACATGTTATTTTAATAGGCCACTCAAGAGGTTGTTTAGTCAATACCTATGCAGCAGAACGCTATCTTCCCGAAGCAGGGATTCATGTCGAACGAGTAATAAATTTATGTGGTCCTTTTGGTGGTTCGGATTTAGCAATTGATCCTCTTTCACGAGTATCTACTTCAGTAGAGCAGATGCAAGTAAACAGTACCTTTCTCAAAAAACTGGGTGCTAAAGTGATGCAATCGAAAGCAATCTATAATTTTTTTGCTGCTGCACAAGATTGGATTGTGCGCCCAGCCTTTTCTTATGTGGTTGATTATGTAAAGAAAAATCCAAAAGCGTTGGTTGAGCTTGATCGCCATGGGCATCTTTCCATTATGTCTTCCTATCGGGTAGTCGGTTTTATCCGGGATTACATTATTGAAAGCTGTAATGCTTTGTTGTCACCTGTTAGTAGAACTGACAAGAAGGAAATTGATAAAAATAGTGATGAAGAAGTGGTGGCAAAGATGAAGGAGGAACTGGATGACAGTGATTTTATTTTTGTCGACAAAGATGAAGTTGAGGATGATCTGCTGCTAGCGACTAAGAAAGAAGGCCATAAGATTGTAGAAGAGTCGGATGATGAAGGAGGGTATGTTCTAATTGATAACAAAGAAATTGAAGACTCGTCATCATCAACCAGCCCTAGATTCTGAAATGACTAATATTAATGCCGCCACATACAACAACCAGTATTGATTCGAAGGCGTGAATGATAGGGTGATTTTCGTAGACTACCGCTAACGAAGCGCCGCTCGACAGTTCAACCAGCAAACGCTGATCCCTGGCAAAAGAACGGCTTCCCTGCTCTGCGGATTCATCACTGACTACAATACTCTGGATAGGATGTTCTTCTGACCATTGCATCAGTCGTTCTGTTACCGATTTTGCCCCAAGACTGGTTGCTTTAGAGGTAATGGAAGGTAAGATAATGCGGCTAGAGGCTTTTAACGATTGATAAAAAGCATCAGCACCTGTTGTTTCGACTGCAATGAGAGGCACTTGATGCCATCCTTGTCGCCGCATACCTTCAAGAACACCACAGGCCAATCCGCCGCCGCCTACAGAAACGATCACGGCGTCTGGTATTTTAAGTCCTTGTGTGACTATCTCTTCAATCATCGTTGCATGGCCATCCCACAGCAGGGGATGATCAAACGGGGGAATATAGGCTGCTGCGTTCTCTTTAGCGAAAAGCGCTGCAGCTTGATGGGCTTCATCCCATACTGAACCTGCAATAACGACTTTAGCACCGTAGGATTTAATCGCATCAATATAGAGTGGATGGCTGCTACTTGGAATAAACACGGTGGTAGGGACATTTAGTTTCATTCCGCAATAAGCCACTGCAACACCAGCATTACCTCCTGAGGAGGCAACAAAGGCTCGGACTCCTTTTTTCCACTCATGTTGGCATAAATGCCCGATACCACGCAGCTTAAATGAACCAGGTGGCTGAAGTAACTCTAACTTAAAATGAATGGATTTACCCCATTTATTCTTCAGGTATTGTGATGAAATGAGTGGGGTTTTGCTATGGAGTGACTGCACCGAATTTCTCCAAACTAGTAATATAAGAGTAGCTTCTTTCCCTTAACCCAGAGAGAAGGAGCTACCCAGATTATTTTTTAACGCATTTTGATAAACGACTTCAGCGACGCTTAAATCCTGAATTGCAAGACCGACCGATTTGAATACGGTTAACTGATCGCTATAGTTTTTTTCCTTGTTTAGCAGGTATTGACCGAGCTCAATGATTGCCTCTTTTTTTAGTTCATTTTGCTCAATAGCACTGATGATTTCCCCTGCCTCGGACAACACCGCCTCTAACTGATCAGCGATTACAACCGCTTGGCTCAAAACGTCATTAGCAATTTCTTTCATCGCAGGGGAGTGCGAACCTATGGCATTAATATGTGTATGCGGTTGCAGGGAGTTGAAATGAATTAAAGGTTCGATACTACTGGTCGCGGTGCAGATAATATCTGCTTCACTAATCGCTTTTGATACGGAATCATGCACGTTAACCTCATATTGAGAGGCAATTTTTTTTGCCAATTTTTCTGCGTTTTCTTTATTGCGTGACCAGAGAGAAACACGTTTGATGTTGCGCACTGTTGCAACCGCTTCAAGTTGAGTGAACGCTTGCGGGCCTGAACCAATAATAGCCACATGGCTGGCATTGTCACGGGCAAAGTATTTGGTTGCTAATCCTGAGACAGCACCTGTTCTTAAGGCAGTTAAATAAGCGGCATCCATTAGCACCTTGGGTTCCCCGGTGGTTGCATCAAGCAACATAATAAATCCGGTAATTGAGGGCTTATTTTTGGCAGGATTATTGGGAAAAATAGAGGCTACTTTTAAACCTAAGGTTTTATCACTGGCAAGGTAGGCTGGCATGGCTAAGGTCAAGGCTTTTTCCTCGGCAACAGGAATACCTGTTCTCAAGGGTAATTTGACTTCCTGTTTTGCTAGCTGAATAAAAGCACGTTCCATGGCGGCAATTGCTTGCCCCATCGTGATACTTTGTTTTACTTCGGCTAAGGACAATAATCGAAGACTCATTTCTTTCTCCTGGTGGTACCCTTCCGAGCCTATTATAATAGTTTGCTAATAAATAGCAAGCTATACAAAATCATTGCCTGGTTTTTCGCTAATAGTTGGCTGATTGTATAATGGTGAAAATGAGGTATTGTTGTTATGTCGAATAGATGCTTGATTAGATCGTTGCCGAATACTCATTAGAGGAGAAATTTTTATTTGAGTATTAAATAGTAATACTAATCCATTTGCCAAATAGGACTTCGGGGAAAAAGATTCTATTTTGAATGTGCGAATTATATGCTGTTAATAGAAGATTTAATTGGAGTGCAAGATGAGCTTAACCAAAATAAGAGGTTTTTACCCCTATCTCATGGTGGTGTTTTTCAATACTTTTGTTGATCTAGGGCATAAAATTTTGATTCAAGATACCCTCTATCAAACCTCAAGTGGAACTATCTATACCATTCTATCCGCAATTATTAATGCCCTTATCCTTTTGCCTTATATTTTATTATTTACCCCATCAGGATTTCTTGCCGATAAGTTTCCTAAAGCGTTGGTGTTAAGAATAACTGCGGCAGCGGCTATTCCGCTGACCTTAGTGATTACCTGGTGTTATTACCAGGGTTATTTTTGGGGTGCTTTCTTACTAACCTTATTACTTGCTATTCAGAGTGCCCTCAATTCACCAGCCAAGTATGGCTATATTAAAGAGATCTTCGGGAAGGAACATCTGTCGCAGGCTAATGCAATTGTTCAAACGCTGACAATTATTGCTATTCTAGGGGCCACTTTTATTTTTACCTATCTTTTTAGTTTTGCTATTGATGCTGCGGGATTACAGCACAACAGTGATAAGGCCTTGCTGCTACAAGCAATCGCTCCGGCCGGTTTTTTGTTAGTAATCGTTTCAGTTTTTGAAACGCTAATGACTTTTCTGCTGTTACAAAAACAAGCGGCAGATCCGCAGTCACATTATGAATTAAGCAATTACTTCCGTGGACATTATTTAACAACCTATCTGCAAAAGGTCACTGAAAAGAATGTCATATTTACCTGCATTGTCGGCTTATCCTTATTCTGGGCTATTAATCAAGTACTTTTGGCCAGTTATGGTGCGTTTTTAAAAGAACATCTGGGCAATATCAGCGTGATGTTTGCCCAAGGGTCCTTAGCTATAGGAGGAATAGGGATATTATTAGGTGCCTTATATGCCGGTAAAGTATCAAAGGGTTTCGTAGAAACGGGTTTGCTTCCGGTTGCCACGGTGGGAATAACCGCAGGGCTTTTTATTCTGCCAACGCTTTCCAGTCAAGTGGCGATTGTGTTGCTTTTTTTGGTTTATGGTTTTTTTGGCGGCATGCTCATTGTACCGCTTAATGCGCTGATCCAGTTTAATGCCCCTCGCAAGGAGTTGGGTAAAATATTATCTGCCAACAATTTTATGCAAAATTGTTTCATGATTGGATTTCTGGGGTTTACTGTCTTATTTAGCCTCTTGGGTATAGATAGTCTGATTTTATTGTATGGACTTTTTGTGATTGCCTTGGCCGGTGCAATCTATACCATAATAACCTTGCCTCAATCCCTGGTCCGCTATTTATTGTATTTCGTTGCTTCCAAATTTTATCGCCTGAGCGTTTACCAACTGGATAACCTGCCTTCAGCAGGTGGTGTCCTATTGCTGGGTAATCATGTTAGTTTTATCGACTGGGCCATTTTACAAATCGCTTGTCCACGGCCAATTCGTTTTGTTATGGAGCGTTCTATCTATGAAACCTGGTATCTGAATTGGTTACTCAAGAAATTTAAAATCATTCCTATTGCTCGAGGCGCCAGCCAGGATTCGTTACAGGAAATTAATGCTGCTTTAAATGCAGGCGAGGTTGTAGCACTGTTCCCTGAGGGGCGTCTAAGCCGGAATGGACAATTAGGTGTTTTCCGAACTGGTTTTGAGCGGGCAGTGGTGGGTGCGAATGCAGTCATTATACCTTTTTATATCCATGGTTTGTGGGGAGCAAAAGCCTCCTATGCCTCGTCCTATTATCAACGGTTAATTCAAGCCAATAATCGCCGTGTAACCGTTATCTATGGCTCTGCAATGGATATTGGCTGTAAGGCACAAGCCGTGCAACAAAAGGTACGAGAGCTTTCTATTAAAGCCTGGAAATTATCAACGAACGAATTAAACAGCATTCAATCAGAGTGGTTGTATAAAGCAAAAAAAATAGGGCATTTACCCGCGCTTATTGAGGAAAATGGTAGAAAAATAACGAACAGTAAATTATTAGGGTTAGTATTATTCTTCAGCCGGAAAATTAAACCACTTATCAAAAAACAACAAACGATAGGTCTTCTTCTACCCGCCAGTCTGGGAGGAGTGATCGCCAACCTTAGTTTGTTCTGTTTGGGTAAGACAGTCGTCAATTTAAATTATACGACTGGTGAATCCATACTTCAGTCGGCCACCCAGCAAGCTGCAATTAAAACAATGATTACTTCCCGGCAGTTCATAGAAAAAATAAAAGCACGTGGTATCGAACTCAATGGGTTGATGTCTTCAATAAGCTTTATTTATCTGGAGGATTTCAAAGGTGAACAAAGCAAATTTGGGATTGTTGCGCATTTCCTGTTGGCTAAACTCGTTCCTATCTGGTTGTTGAGTTTGCTTTTTATCAAAAAAGCGGATGTTAACAGTACGGCAGTGATTTTATTTAGTAGTGGTAGTGAGGGTCAGCCAAAAGGTATTGAACTTACCCATCGTAATCTCTTAAGCAACATTAATCAGGTGTCGAGTGTTTTTGGTATTGAAGAAAAAGATATCATTCTGAATTCGTTACCGCTATTCCATGCATTTGGTCTCACGGTAACAACGTTAATGCCTTTATTAAAAGGGATACCGATGGTTTGTTATCCGGATCCTACGAATTCCCTGGCGATTGCCAAACTCATTTTTCGCCACAAAGTCACTTTCTTGTGTGGTACCTCTACTTTCTTGGGTTTGTATGCACGTAACAATGCTATACATCCCATGATGCTATCGAGTTTGCGTATGGTAGTTGCTGGCGCTGAGAAATTATCACCCGCTATTTACCAGGAATTTAAACGAAAATTCAATTTGGATATTTATGAAGGTTATGGGGCAACGGAAGTCGCTCCAGTCGCTAGCTGCAACTTGCCTGATGTTTTATCAGCAAGTGATTGGCATGTGCATACAGCAAATAAACCGGGGACAGTGGGTTTACCTTTACCCGGTTGTGCTTTCAGGGTTGTCGATCCTGAAACACTTCAGGATCTACCGGTCGGAGAAGAAGGTCTAGTCCTTATTGGCGGGACTCAAATCATGCAAGGCTATCTTAACATGCCAGAAAAAACACGCGCCGTATTAATCGAGGATGGTGATTTTACCTGGTATAAAACAGGTGATAAGGGTCGTCTGGATCATGAGGGTTATCTGACTATTGTTGACAGGTATTCCAGGTTTGCCAAAATTGGCGGTGAAATGGTAAGTTTAGGTCAAGTAGAGGAGCGCTGGCAGCAAGCATTTCATGACAAGGATATTGCAATCATGGCCCTTGCAATCCCTGATAGCAAAAAAGGGGAGCAATTGGCGCTTGTTTATGCTGCGAATCTATCCGTTGATGCAATCATGCAAAAGCTAATGAAAACTGATTTACCCAGGTTAATGTTGCCTAAAACAATCAAACAAGTGGAGGAGTTACCAAGGTTAGGCAATGGTAAATTGGATTATCAAGCAGCGAAACAACTTGTACTTGCTAGTTCAGACTCTCTTTAGATCATTGAAAATATGAGGAACCCATGGACGCATGGCAATAACCAATGCTGTTCCATGGCGTTTATCAATCGCAATATCGACCGTTTCACGGCAAGTTTGTAAAAATTGATCAGCGGCTTTGTGCAACGCTTGTTGAAATTTCAAATTATCTTGTTCACTGAGCATGCCGTTGCGCACTAAAAACAATTGCTCCGGTTTTTCAAAGCGACAGTTGAAAAAATCAGTTTGTATGTTTTCCTGGAAGAAACGCTGAATAGGCCCATCGGCAATCCAATAGAAGTCAGCATGAATTAAGCGCTTGAACCGATTACCAGGTTGCAGTTCTATAATTTTCATTTGATCAAGACGGGCTACTTTTCTAATCAGTTCATGTTCTGAAAAATTATAAAAACTCAAGATGTCATTGAATTCCCAATAATTAAGAACACAAATGGCGACTAGTAACAATTTTTTGTCACTGATCAATTCTTTTTCCTGTTTCTCGGTTAAATGCAGGATCGGTTTATTTCTTTTTTGTACGAGTTCAAAGGCTTCCGATAAGGTTAGATTAATGCATTCACAAATAGCTTCCAGTCTAGATAAATCAATGTGCTGTTGGCTAAACAACCGTTTAACACTGGCTTCTGATAAAGCCAGTTTTTTCGCAAGCTCTTTATAGGTTAAACCCTGTAGTTTAAGCTGCTGTTTAATGATTACAAAAAGATCATGGATTTGTGACATAAGTTGTAGTTTCTTATTGATCTAAAATAATTAACTATAACTGGCCGGAGTAATGGAAGGAACAAGGATTGACTGATGATAGCAATTATCTTTCATTACGATCCGTTGCTTTGGTCAGCGCCATTTTTTCGTTCTTTATCTTATACAGTAATTTTATCGCTAGAAGTTTTCTTTTTAAAAAGAGAGTATTAAAATGGGCCAGGATTTAATCCTGGGAGAAAGATTCTGACTACTTTTTTTAAAAATACTAAAATTGCGGCCAATGCACTTTATGGGGATTTTAAGTTTAAGCCTTATTACAACTTTCTCTTTCATCTGGAAGCGTTCACCACGTTTCTTTGCCACATAGCCAGATGTTTATATGATTTAGCCTGCACCGCCTTACGTGTGGCAATCACTCCCTTCTACGTTTTGAATCCGCTGGCCTGGATCTGGCTTCCAGGACATGCTATGGAGCTGGCTGATGATATTACAGGCGCATTAATTAGTGCTGTGACTGTTGTTATTCATCCCGCCGTTTTTGTCATTCGTACATTGTCTTCAATGATTTTTGGTTATGAGGAAGATAGTGACTGCGATTGGGGAGTTGACGCAGAAGAACAAGATTTGGATCTTGCGATGACCATTGGGGTCTTTTCTTAGTAATTTAAACTGTTAGGCCAATCTGCCTACTTACTCGCTTTGTTTATAAAGCCTTCCCGCTTTCGCGGGAAGACATTGTCCTTTCTGTACAGACGGGAATTCAGGAGGTTCGCGCTGCAAGGTTAGCCCATTTTGACCAGTTGATAATAAAATTTAACTGCACTGTTCTTATGCTGTTGGTTGTAATCAGATAGCTCCAAAACAGGTGAGCTAGAGACTGTATTATTAATATACTTAAAGAGATATAACTCCCTGGAAATTAAAAGTAAAAGCCTTCCCTTCGTTTCATCGGCACTGCCCCAATATTGATACATTAAACTATTTAATCCAAAAACATGGGAACCAATAACCTGATAGGACGAATCGATTTGCTGATGTTCCAGCAACTTTTGCTGGTAAAAGGCAAACTCGCTGCCAATGTTATAAACATCCAGCGGCACGATGATGGGCGTGTCATGATTTTTACTTTCTACTGTATCGGCAAGTCGATGCAGTTGCCAAGTGAACTCATCCCAATGAATTATTTTAGGAAATAAATAGTGGTTAAGTGTTTGTGGTTTGCCTGAAAAAATACAATAAAGTATTCCGCTGTAACAAAACAATAATACAACGCAGGTTGTTATCCAACTTTTACGGGTCGATAAACCAATTATTTTTTGGTCGTGGGCGATTAGGATCGAAAACCAGGGAATCATTGCCAGCAGACTGGGGCCAATCCAATTAACCTTGATTACATGACACAGACTAAACAATGAAAAAAATAACAGGGGTACGGTTGTATACACTTGAAGAAAGCGTTTTGTTTTCGTGGTTATGAGGTTTTTAGCCTGCTCTTTGGTATATAAAAGCCATCCTCCAAAAACACCGGCAGGAGTTAAAAATACCAGCAATAATCCAATCAATATATGCAAGGAAAAGGTGTAATGCTCTTGCAGTCGTCGCGTGCTCTGAAATTGGAAGGATGCCCATTGATGGGTAGCATTCCAATAAATCACAGGGAAAAACAGGAGCACACTTATTAATGCACAAAGGTAAGGTTCTTTACGAAAGAACCACTTGCGCGAACCAGGCTCTAAAATTAAATAGGTGACGGTCGCAAGCCCCAGCAAAACGATGGTGTATTTGGAAAGCAGCCCCAGGCCAATCCATAGTCCTGCCAAATACCATTTTTTGGATTGCTCCAGCACCAAAGCCTGGTAGAGATAATAAAGCGTTGCCGACCAGCTAAGAATCAGAGGGATATCTGGAGTAATGATATGCGAATGAATAAAGAAAAAAGGAAGGACTGACAAGAGCGCAATAGCATAAATACCAGCTCCTCTCTTTATTGAGTTGGTGAGCTTAAAGCTAAAATAGCCTGTCAAAATCCAACAAGGGATTGTAGCAAAGCGCACCCCCCATTCATTGGTTCCCAAAAGGGATGTGCCTAACTTAATTAAGAGGGCAACCATTGGCGGGTGATCGAGAAAACTGAAATCAAGATGATTCGCATAATTCCAATAATACGCTTCTTCTACTAATAAATTGGCCGATAGCAGGAAGAAGAGGTGCAACAGGAGAAAAAGAACAATAACAATTAAAAATGGCAATCTATATCTAGTTTGATTCATTATAAATTTTTAACCCAATATCCATAACAGGTTGTCCTTCAAGCAGTCAAGTTAACGGTTAACAGCTCAAATAGACTTATCACCTCGTTAAATAATTTGAATTTCCATATTTAATACTAAATTTCAATGAATAGCTTTAAAAAACTTAAAAATAATAAAATTTTTTTATTCAGGGAATTACGTTATCAGAGAACGCTAACAAAGTGGTTGTTGGTGAATAAAGTGATTAAACAAATCGAATAATCTTGCCGGTTGATCAATAGGTGCCAGATGGCCGGCACCACGAATTTTGACCTGAGTTAGCCCGGCAGCTGTTTTAGCATAGCCGGCAACTTGACCGTCAGTATGCCATACACAAGTCGATGCTTGGGCAAAGAGCTTTTTTCCAGGCCAATTCAATGCTGCAATCCATAAATCAGTACTCATGAAATTAGAGTCTTTTCCATCCTCAAGGCCGTTGTATATCCACACAGGAATACCCGCAGATAGTATACGGGGATAAAGATTGGCAACGGAGTCCTGTTCACCGATTTCAAGACTATCGGCAGCTATTTTGCTGAAGGTTTTGTATTTTTTCACTCGTGGATCACTATGTAAGGCTTTACGTACAGCAGGACGATTTAAATAGTGAAGCATTGCTCTATCATCTGGTTCGGTAGCTGTTGCTATGTTTGCCAAATTAATGTTGCCGCTTGTTTTTTTTATAAACTCTTGAATTTTTTCGCAGACTTGATTGGCACGCCGACTTGAAGGGGTTGTTTTATCAATTTCTTTTATACACTGCTGATAAAGCGTTTTGACTTTAGTCTGTGCCTGTTTATCAATGAGTCCGTGTGTATAGGCAAAATCAATATTAGCGGCTTGTTGTAAACGGGGATTCACCCAACCATCACCGATTAAAAGTCCTTTTAATTGGATTTTTTGAGCATGGGTATTGCCGGCTAAAATACGGATTGCCAGTTGTGGCAAGTATTTCCCGGCATAGGATTCACCAGCAAGGTAGAAAGCTTGTGCCGAAAATTGGGGATAACGTTGAAAAAATAGTTTTAAAGCATGATAAAGCTGATCCATGGCTTCCGCTTCATTGGCATAACTGGAATGATTGCCATAAGAAAACCCGACACCAGCAGGTTGATCAATCACCAAATAATCGGCCTGTTTTGTCCATGAGTATTGTCTTTTTGCAAGATGGCCATTTTTTTGGACTGTATAAGGACCATTTTCCATAAAAAAACCATATAAACTTGCAGCGCCAGGGCCGCCGTTCAGCCATAAGACAATGGGCGTTTTTGTAGAATGGGTAGGACTTGCAACAAACCAATAAAATAAATTACCTGTTTTGTTGTGGCATTGGTAGCTGACACAATCGGGACCTGAAAGTGGGAGATAGCCTGCTAATTGCAGTTCGTTAATTGTACCAAAGCCTGGCAAAGAACGGATCCTTTCTGCGGAGTTTACTGGGGAGCCTGATTGTGAACTAACAATGAAGGAGGTATAAACAATGAATGAAAACAACAAAGGCCTGATTTTCATGTCATGATTATACCAATATAACTGGAATAGAGTTAAGACTTTTGCAAATGCATTGCGAAGTGTTTAACTACCAAACACATTCATCGGATTTGAAGGCTGTAAGCAAGCATTCAAAATCTCTTGCATCGAATTCAATGCTTTTTCTTTAGCTTCCGATGGATACTTGGATTGAACATCTCGGATAGTTTGTTCAAGTTGAGCGACCGGAACAGCTACGGACTCATGTATCTCGGTTTGTGTGATTTTACGAGGCAAACGATGACCGCCAAAGAAGCTGTTGCTTAATAGCTGCGACATTTTAGGCGTACTTTGTGCACTCATATCGATCACTTTAGTTAATTTAGATTACTTATACTTTATCAAGGTTTTCTGAAATAAACCTTAAGGAAAGCTTAAGATAAATAAATTTTTTTCATTTTAAATGAAAATTAATTAGTCAATGAGTTTGTTTTTAGCGGTATTGTGCGTAATTATCATCCATTTTGGTGCTTTTATTAAAAAAACTTGCTTAATAAATGAATTTGATAAGAGAGGAGTTTAAGTAACACCATGACCGGGAATCGCTCGAAAATGAAAGGAAAGAAGAAAGCAGACTTTATCCTGCTTACTTCTTACTCTGCTGTCGCTTTTACCCCTTTCTTTTTCATATGCCGCTTCTCTTGCCAGGTTTGTAACAATACGTAAAACACGGGCACAAAGACCACTGCAAGGCAGGTAGACGCTAACATGCCGCTGCATACGGCCACACCAATGGAGCGCCGTGCATTGGCACCGGCACCAGTGGCAAAGACCAAAGGCAACACCCCCATAATGAAGGCGAAAGAAGTCATTAAAATAGGGCGAAAACGTGTTTTTGCTCCTAATACCGCAGCCTCCATAATGGGTTTGCGGTGAATTTGTCGTTGCTCATGGGCGACTTCAACAATCAGAATCGCATTCTTGGTTGCTAAAGCAATTAACAACAACAACCCTATCTGCGTATACATATTGTTATCGAGCCCCAGGCTGGATAACGCGATTACTGTTCCTATCAGTGTTAAAGGGACGCTAAGAATAATTGAGGCTGGTACAAGCCAGTTTTCGTATTGCCCAGCTAAAATCATATACACTAAAATCAATGACATGATAAAAATAAGATAACTGACATTGCCCGCTACTTTTTCCTGGTAAGCAGTGGATGTCCACTCAAAAGAGAGGCCTCCGGGCAAAATTTTATGCGCCAATTGCTCCAGGGTTTGAATGGCTTGTCCCGAACTATAGCCTGCTGCTGCAATGCCATTAATGCTGCTTGATGGATAGAGATTATAAAGGGAAATCAGTGCTGGCCCGATAGTTGGATTGATATCTGTTAATGTGCCAAGAGGAACCATACCACCATACTGATTTTTTACATAATAATTGCGCACATCCTCTATACTTGTACGTGAAGAAGCGTCTGCTTGTACATAGACCTGAAATACCTGGCCAAATTTGGTAAAAAGATTTACATAAGAGGAGCCGAGATAAGTTTGTAAGGTATCAAATGCGGAACCCACAGAGACACCTAAGGACTCTGCCTTGGAACGATTGATTGGCGCGGAAACTTGCGGTACAGCAGCACGAAAAGAAGTCATCACTTTTTGTAATTCGGGCAGGGCATTCCCTTGCTTCACCAACTGATCAGTAACTTTTTGTAGTTTGAGGTAATCAAAACTGCCATCTTGCATTTCTACCTGCATTTGGAAACCGCCTGATAAGCCCAATCCTTGAATCGGGGGCGGTACAACGACTAATACTTTGGCATTTAATGTTTGTGCGGCAATTTCGCTAAACCTGGTATAAAGTGATTTTAAATCCTCTCCTTTTCCACGGACACTCCAATCTTTGAATATGATATACACGACACCCGCATTAGCCAGGTTGGCGTTATTATCGAGAAGAGAAATACCATCAATGCTAATGACGTTCGCAACACCGGGAACGGTGGAAACTTTTTTACTTAATTCATCCAAAACAGTTTCCGTGCGCCCGAGGGTTGCCCCATCAGGTAAGAGGACGTTTAAAATGAGATAGCCCTGATCTTCTATGGGAATAAAACCTGTCGGAATAAGGCTGATACCGCCAATAGCAATAGCAACTAACAAAACACCGAGGAGGCAAACTTTATTCGTGTGATGTACAAGCCGATCCATGAATCGTATATAAGAGGCTTCGATAGGGTTATAAAAGCGATCGAAGGCACGAAAGAAAATATTTTTGGGTTTATCTGGATCAATCGGTTTCAGCCATAAAGCACATTGAGTCGGTTTCAATGTCATGGCGTTGATCGCACTAATGAAGGCCGTTGCAGCGATGACTAAAGCAAATTGAGCATACATCGCACCGGTTAAACCGGGCATAAATCCGGCGGGCACAAAAACGGCCATGAGTACCAGGGTAATACCAAGAATTGGCCCAAATAATTCACGCATTGCTTCAATGGCAGCCTCTTTGGGTGGCATGCCTCTTTCAATATGTTGTGTAACCCCTTCAACAATAACAATTGCGTCGTCTACCACAATACCAATAGCCAAGACCAAGGCAAACAAGGTTAATAAATTGATGCTATAACCCAATAAGAACATGGCAAAGAAAGTACCAATAATAGTGACTGGTACCGTGGTGGCTGGTACTAGCGTAGCACGGAAATTTTGTAAGAAAACCACAATGACCAGTAAGACTAAAATACCTGCCTCAAAGAGTGTCTTATAAACTTCGGTCACCGAGGCTTTTACGAACATGGTTGTATCAAAGGGAATAGAATATTCCATCCCTGGCGGGAATTTTTTTGCCATTTTATCAACGGTTTTACGCACTTCTTCGGCTACTTCCAAAGCGTTAGCTCCGGGAAGTTGGAATATCCCTATCGCTGCGGTTGGTTTGCCATTGAGTTTAGCTAGCTGACTATAACTGGAAGAACCAAGCTCGACTCGGCCTACATCCCGAATACGCACAATTTGTGCGGCACTACTCGCATCAGCTCTTTCATTGGGATCCGTCCCTGAGCTTTTGATGATGATGTTGGCAAATTCTTCTGGATTGGCAAGTTGGCCAGGGACATTAACAGTAAATTGATAAGGTTGTTGGCCTACTACAGGGGGCGCCGCGATTTGACCTGCAGACACTTCCTTGTTTTGATTGCTGATTGCATTAAGAACGTCACGTGGATTCAAAGAAAAAGCGAACATTTTTTGTGGGTCCAGCCAGATTCGCATGGCATAGGCACCTGAACCAAAGATAATGACGTTACCTACTCCAGGCAAACGAGACAGTTCATCCTGCATGTTAATCGTGGCATAACTGTCGAGGAATAAACCATCGTATTCGCCATTTTTGGATGTTAACGTAACAAACTGCAGGATAGCGGTAGATTTTTGCTGAACGACGACGCCTTGTTGCTGTACAGATTCTGGCAATTGTGCCATTGCTGCTTGGACGCGATTTTGTACCAGTACTTGAGCGAAATTGAGATCAGTACCGATAGCAAAGGTAACAATCAAAGTATAGTTACCACTATTGGTTGACGTGGATTGCATATAAAGCATATTTTCCACGCCATTGACTTGCTGCTCAATAGGAAGTGCTACGGTATTAATTAACGTTTTGGCATCGGCACCAGGATAATTGGTTGTTACTTGAATTGTTGGTGGTACTATCGCAGGGTATTGTGACACTGGTAAAACAATAATGGCAATTAAGCCAAGAAAAACCAGCAGTAAGGCAATAACATTTGCAAGTACAGGCCGTTCTATAAAAAATTTAGAAATCATTTCTGTTTCTTCTCACTTTGAAGATCCATTTTAGACAGGAGGTATTTTTCTAAAGCGTGCAAGTTAAACGGCTAACCGGTTTTTTAACCGCACTGACTTTCTCTTCCTCGTTTGCAAAGCATTTATTTTCCCGCTGATACTTGAGTCGACGAGTTTGTTTCTATTTTAGGGTTGACTTGGTTACCCGGCGTTGCATTCTGCAACCCGTCAACGATAATCTTATCCTCGGCATCAATCCCTTTAATAATGGCTCGCTTACCTTGTTCTAAACTACCTAATACTACGCGCCTTGATTCGACATAATTGTCTTTATTGACAAGTAGCAAATAGGGGCCGATTTGATCATATTGGATGGCTGTGTCAGGTACTGTTAAATGCGGGATTTTTTTGGTCAATGGAATACGGACTTGTACAAATAAACCAGGCAATAAGGGATAATTTTTATTGGGTAAAAGGGCTCGAAACTGCATGGTTCCTGTTGAGGAATTCAGTCCGGTATTGACGAAATCAAGTTTCCCTTCATGAGGAAATCCTGCTTCATTTTGCATTCTTACATAAACTGGAATCTGATTGATCTTGGAGGGTTTAAAACCACGGGCTCTTGCTGCGTCACGAATTCTGATTAAATCCAGTTCGTTGAGATTGAAATAAACATAAAGAGGATCAACCTGTTCGATGGTTGCCAATTCAGTTGCCTTGCCATTACCGACCAGATTTCCGACATCGATCAGATGGCGACCAATTCTGCCGTCGAAGGGAGCAAGTACATGGGTATAACTGTAGTTGATGGCTGCTACTTTAGCATTAGCCTCTGCTTTAGCAACTTCTGCTTTGGATGCTTCCGCTTGAGCTGCCCATTTTTCCACATTCTTTAACGAAGTGGCATTTTCTTTATACATCTGCTTTTGGCGTGCGGCCTCAATCTTGGTATATTCATAAGTGGCCTTTCGCGATATCACCGAGGACTCAGCTTCCACAAGTTTTTCATAGTAAGGCTGGGGCTCTATCACAAACAATTCCTGATCCTTTTTAACAAAGGTTCCATCGGTAAATTTTATTGCATCGAGGTAACCTTCGATTCGAGCAACCAAATTCACAGAGTTGAAAGCAACGGTATTACCCGTTTGGGTAATATATTCAGCCATCTCCATTGATTCTGGCTTTTTTACAATTACTACCGGAGTAGGCAATGCTTGTGTATTGCTGGTTTTATGGTGAGTTATTAGATAAATGAGGAGAAGGATAACCAAGGTGATGGCTGCTATTTTCACTAGGTTAACTTTTTTTTCTGAAGTCATATTCATCACCAGTTTGGTAAATAAAGTTGCTTTATTCGTTGTTCTTCAGTGAGCGGTGGCAGATGATTTTGTTTCTTTAACAAATTGCCCCAGTTGGTGCGTGCAGCCATATCTGCCTTGATATGTTTACGAACAATATCATTCCCACAACGGATTTGCCAGCCACCACCCAGAGCACGATAAAGTGCCACCAGGGATTGGGCAATATCACCCTGTGACTGTGTCAATGATTTTTGTACCCGCAGCAGTTGTCGTTCAGCATCCAATAAGGTCGTGTAATCGGTTTCACCTTCTTTATACCGAGTCATCGCCAATCTCGTGGTGACAGTGGCAGCGCTATTTGCTTTGACAAGATAGGCTTCGGATTTTTTTGTTTCGACATAGCGAGTAATATTATCCTGGACTTCTTTCTGTGCTTGTAATATGAGATTAAGGTATTTTAACAAGGCTTGTTGGAAGGCCGCATCCTGCACCCGTACCTGGTTAGTAATTTGGCCATAATTCAGGATAGGCCACAGAAATGAAGGTCCCGCCGAAATATTGCGGCTTGACCAATTGAAAATATCACTGAGTGAACGATTGCCAATGTTATTAGAAGCAAAATAAAACGTTCCAGATAGTGAAAAGGCCGGATAGAGATTAGCTGCAGTGGCTCCTATCGCTTCAGATTGCGCGATGGCTTCCATGCGTGCTTGATAAACATCGGGGCGCTGTGCCAAGGCTTCTCTGGGAATACCTACTGATACCATGGACGGTGCTTTGGGAATACCCTGATTCTTTTTGAGCAAATCATCTACACAGTTTGGTGTAGTACCAAGTAATACTGCCAGTTTATCTTTCTGTGTTTGCAGTTCACTGACCAGTGTAGGCAGTGTAGCCTGCGTTTCGGCAAGCTCTGTTTGTGCTTGTTCCACATCGAGCAAACTCGTTTGGCCTCCTTTATAACGAGACTGTGCGACCTTGAGACTCGCCGTCTGTAACTGAATATTGGCTTGAGTGACTCGTATTAATTTCTCGTCGGTACGTATGCTGACATAGGTACTTGCAATATCCGCAGTTAGCGTCACTAAAGCATCATCATAGGCAGCAACTGAGGATAAGAACGTTGCATCATTGGATCGAATAGCCCGGCGATATTTTCCCCAAAAATCAATTTCCCAGCTCGCGGTAAAGCCGACGGCAGCTGTTTCAAATTTGTTAGGTAAAATGTCTTGCAGTGAGCTACCGCCAATACGATTATAAGTAATGTTACCCCCCATATTTTGCTGCTGGGGATAAAGCTCTCCCACTGCTTGGGCCAGTTGCGCTCTGGCTTGCAAAACCCGAACTCCCGCAACTTGTAATGATAAATTATTGAAATAACCCTGCTGAATTAATGAAGTTAAGGTTGGGTCGTGAAATGCTTGCCACCAATTTGCATTTCGGATGGGCGCTGCTCTCACCCCGGGACCATTTTTCAACCAATGAGGGGCAATATTTTTTTTCGGCTCTTTATAGTTGGGGCCGACCATACAGGAACTTAGAACTAGACAACTTATTACTAGAAGAATCTTTAACATGTGGGCTACTATTTCCCTATATTACTAGCGTCTGTTGGCCTTTCGACTCTCTTGGTGTTTATGCATTCGGTGCTTCGCTGGTCACATACGAGTGGGTATGCTCCGCTACGATGCTCGAAAAACCAACGCCCAAACACTCAAGCTAGCGAAACGCTAATAGACCCTATTTCGGCCATGAAACAGGAGATGAAATAACCAAGCGACAAAATAATTTTAAGCCCTGTTCTGAGCTAATATTATCTGTGATAGTACAAATGAACAAGTGCTATTGTGTCTTTCTTTATAGGAAATATTAGTTAAGACATCAGGTTAACTAGTCTAAGTTATTTACCTCAGGCGCATACTTTTCTATGTACTCAAGAATGTATCTGGGTAAATGGAGGGAATTCTCTTCCTTATCATTATAAGGCGGTAATGAATGTGCCATATTCGCTGTGCAATAAGCATGATTTAGGGGAAAATTTTCATAGAGTAACTGCACTTTGCCAGCTGCTTCTTTGCCATCTATTTCGGCGATAAATTCAAAAGCCAGGTCAATCCCGCTTGAGACACCGGCTGCAAGCCATATGTTCCCATTTTTTACCATTCTTTCTTCCGTGACCTGTACATTTGAAAGTAGTCTGGCTTCTGGCATGGCTCGCCAATAAGTTGTTACTAACTTATCATGGAGCAGTCCTGCTTTATGAAGCAGGAACATACCAGTACATATAGAAAGGATATATTGAGCATTTTGGGCTTGTTTTTGAATAAATGATATTAATTTGGCATTGTTTACTTCGTTAATTCTGCCTTTTCCACCGGGAATAATCAGATAATCCAATTGCGGTGAGCGTTCAAAATCACAATGGGTCTTTATTAGAATGTCATTGACACACGATACATAGCCCCCATCTTGAGAGATCAAACAGAGATTAATCGGCTCTGCAATGGTTTTCCAGAGAGAAAATACCTCCCAGGGAGCAATGAAATCAATCGGTTGACAATTTTCGTATACAAGGACTCCCAATGTTTTAGCCATCGTTTACTCCCTTAATAAATGAAAATGGTTAGCAACATGTCCATGACTAGTCCAGGCACTGCTTTGTACATAATGCATTAAATTGCGCTATTAAGCCAGAGGCGTCAATCAAGAGATGGGAAACAGCGATTGATAAGGGAGTGTGCAAAAATTTAATAATAAAAATTAGCTTGGTTAATCAGGAGTTCTTTCTAGTCGCTTTAGAGTATCCATCATGGACTTAATGAATGAAAGCCGAGTATCGGATAATACCGGTATAAAGTAAAAAATATTATATAAATCGACTTGAAAATTCGTGAAAGAAGGCTCATTTTTTATCGGCTATAAAAGGATAAAATAGTTTTTATCGTGTTTGTTCTAGCATTGGGTATATTTGATTATTAATGTTGATTTTATTAATTATTTTAATCGGTATAGGTCGCATGGAAAGAGACAGCTTGTTATTCTGGTAGATTAATTTTTTGCGTTCATTTGTTTGTTTTCTATTTTTTTCTTTATAATTTTATTTAAATGAATAAATAGAAAAAAACTACCTATTGCTTATCTATAATGTAATTAGATATTGTTATGTGGATCTCAGGTATGTTTCACCCAAAAAATGAGGATAAAATAGCAAAGATACTTAAGGATTCTGATGCTGGTTTTAAGGTGGCTTCAGATACTAATGGTAATTTCCTAAAGTCTAAATTATTTTCTACTCAAACGGATGCTGCTTCGGTGTTGGCTAATATTCGTTCTAAAATAGAGCTCAGCTATATCGCTCTAGAAGTAGAACCAGGCGGGCGAGGTTGGTACATCGTTTATAATGCGAATCCAGCGGTACTTAACCAATTTCCGCATGAAGGAATTGAAAACAATAATCTACCAGAGCCTTAAAAAAGCGAGCTTTATCATTCATAGCGTTCTATGAAATTTTTAAATAGCTCAAAAGCTAACTCCGGCTGATCTAATAAAACCATATGGCCTGACTCTTTCACAAACACTAATTCCAGCGGATAGTCGACAGCTTGATAGATTAATCCCCGATTATCTTTAGCTTGTATACGTATATCATATTTATTAAGCCACATAGGATGCGACAAATAAGGAACCATCAGATCGTCCATGCCATTAAAAATCAATATCGGTAATTGAAAGTCTTTTAATAATTTTACAATAAGAGGGGCTGACGAAAGGGGAATAGAATTCATTAGATAATGGCGGACAATATGATTATCTTTACCGCATTCTACCCACGATCCTTTTGCTTTTACTGGCTTGTAATTTTCATCATTTAGAAAGTGGTTTAAATTATCTCGAATATAAGGGTATTTAATAATGCGAATGTCATAGGTATTAACAACAGGAATTTGGTGTTTTTTTGTCAATATTTCTTTTAATCTTCCGAGAGTAAAATAAGCTGTTTTTTTAGCTAAATACAAACTTGGTTTTTCTCCTTTATCCTGCAGCTCATAGAATTGTTGCCATTTAGCGCGGGCTTTGGCTAAGAGCTCTTTTGCTTTTTTTTCATCAATGAGTGAATTATTTCTAGCAAATTCGACTTGAGTAATATTGATTGAATGAGGATCAATAAAGCCATTACCCATACCAATCCCTTTCAGGTTGAAATCAGTAGAGTGTTTGATTTCATAAGCAATATTTGGAATATCTTTACCGGCATAAGATTCACCAAAAATAAAGAACGCATTTTTTTTCAATTCTGGATGACGAGTAAAAAATTCCTGCAAAGCCTGTACTACATTCTCGCGCATTTCTTTGGGTGAGGTGGTATACCGTGATGGCAAAGAAAAGCCAGTTCCTACCGGATTATCCAAATAGAGCATATGGGAGACCTTTGTCCAGGCAAAAGGGTTTTCTTTAAAATGGTAAGCTGCCGGTTTAGTGACAGTTTCCATGTTTTGTAAAAGATAGGGGCCATTTTCTATAAATAGTCCAACCATCGACGAGCATCCCGGTCCGCCATTTAGCCAGAGTGTCAGCGGGGCATCCGGGTGATCAGCTTTAACAAACCAATACCACAATTGACCATGTTCCACGGGCAAATAGCCATGCTCACTCCTTGCCTGTAGCATAGCCATATAGTGTTGGGAAGATTTATGGGCCAGTGCTAAGTTATTTTGTAGAAACAAGGCAATGAAAAGATAAATTACCACAGGAAAATAATTCATAATTAATCTGCGAAATTTATTTTTAATATAGATTATACGTTAAAATTACGTCTTGTCTTGTAAGGTAAATTTTCACTCTGGTTGATTAGCAACATTGTCTTTGTGGTTAATAAAAGACCGAATAAAAAATATTGTGTTTAACAGAGCGTTTTATATTCTCTCTCTTTCAATGGTCCTGTCTAACAAAAAACTCGTTTAATCGGTGATTTTTTTAACTTAAAGACGCTCTTCTATTAATCAAGATGTGGTTTCTTAGTCATTCTTAATGTTCAGATAATGTTCATATGATACTTTTGTGCAACATTTTAGTTGTGGAAATGGTGGTATGCCTAAATCTGATATCGGTGTAAAGCGTAAATCAATTAAAGATGTTAGTTTGCATGAAATACCTTTATTTGCGGGTAGTCAAACCGTCGAATGGCAAAAAGATGGACGCACAAATCAATTAAATCGATTGGTGGTTGCGATTAACCGCGGGGCTGATGGCAAGGGTAAAATAAAATACAACACAATTGATGAGATTATTTATAACATTCAGGACATCTGGACTAGAGCACAGCTGCCTTTCCCTTACGAGTCTAATGATTCTGAAGCCTTTTTTTCGACGTATTGGCCTCTGCTCAAAGAAGCAATCGCTACCCATGCGAAACATCATGACTTAGCTTACCAATCCTCCATTCTTGATGAAGAAGTGTCTGATGGATGGGTTAAATTACAAATTTTTAAGCGCAATCTCAGTAACGCCTCGTTGACAATGGAAACACCAGGCAAATTGGACCTCGTAGCGAAGAAACCTGAGGATGATCTGGAGCGTGTTGTCGATTCATTAGATGCTTTGGAGCAGTCTTATGTAATTAATGAGCGAAAGCAACAGATTACTCGTGATGCCATCAATAAACATCTTAATGAAACGGATGTTCTTGTCCCCCCAAGCATTTTTGTTGGGAGATTATTTGTTGGTTGTGGTTACGCTGGTATGACGTTGATGACCACTGATCCCTCAATACCCAAGAGTGCTGTGAAGGCCTTTAAACAATTGCAGCATTATGTTTCAACGAAGAGTTCTGGCCCTTTATGTCTGGAAACGCTAGTCATTTCCGAGCAACACATGGGGCATTGGAGCAGTGCAGATCATCGGGCCGAACAAGAACATCCCCTGTTGGAAATACCGGGTAATTCGACTGCCAATGATTTTATTCCCAAGAGCCAAAGCATGGGGCGCACTTTAAGAACGAACACCAGGCATCTTTTCTATGCCAATACAGTTAACATGGCTCTTAAAGATACGCCACCACCGTTTTATGGTGTGTCCGTGCAGGCACTTGAAAGAAGAGAAAAACATCTTGATGACTGGCATGTTGAGGCTACTGTTCATCATTACCGACTGAAGGTTTCCATTCCCCAGGGTAACAAGACGCTTACTGCTTATATTTATGCCCAGTTCATTGATTTCTCACTGGGTATGGGTATAGGACAAAATACCTCCTTTGAGAATGCCCTGCAGTATGAATTCGTAAGACAAAGTAAAGAAATAAGCATTTCTTCTGGTATGGGAAAAAGTTTATATCAACACTATTCGACTTATGATGCGAAAAGAGGGTTTACTCCTATTCTTCATGGCAATGAATATGATCTCAGTACCAGAGAAAGGCAATTGAGTAGTGACGTAAAAACAAGACGAGTCGTTGTAATCGGTGGTGCAGGCGGTGCGGCTACAGCTTACAGGATTGCTGTGCTCGGTACAGACCTTCATGGTTATAGATTACTGAATGAAAATGGCGAATTAGTCAAAGATGGTAAAGGACTTCGCCAAAATCCTAATGTAAAAATTTTCGCGCGCGGCAAAGTGACTTATAACAACCTTGCAGTTCAAGCAACTGAATCCTTTGAACATGCCAAAGCAAAGAAAAATCTGTTTGAAAACTATCTCTTATTGGGAGTTAAGAAAGCCGAGAATAATGAAATAGTGCTGCGTTTTCATAAACGCGAAGGAGCACGAGAAATTGAGAGGACAATGGCTCTTCATTTTAAGAAGATGATGCAAGATCCTGGAAGGCACAGTAGGCGTGTTATTCCTGAGATTGTAGAAGATAATGGCAAATTTTTTATTTTAAATCTCCATGAAGAAGTTTGCGATCAATTGATTTCTGGTATGGGGCAGGATGCCAGCAAGATTCGATCCCTGATCCTGTCTGAAATCAGTGAGAGTGAATTAAGAACAGTCAGGGGACGTGATGGACATATTGTTGCCTTGACAACAGTATCCGGAGAAATTCGTCTTAATGGTGCTATGGCAGGAAATGTTACGCGCCAATTTACTGAAGATTTAATGGTAAGTTTGAAAAAATCCAGTCTTCCCAGAAATGGCAACGATCAGAACATTATGCCCTGTGTGCTCGGCAAGCTCTTTTCTTTCTTTTCCGCTCGCCAGGCAGAACGTCGAGTCAGCATCAATGTGAATACTTGCTTCCTACAAAGAGGGGATTTACGTGATGATAAGACCGAATTTCAAGAGTTTTTAGAACATGCTGGATTAGCTCCTTTAGAGATAACAGACTTTATTGAGTTCTTATTGAAGGAACGAACTACTGATCGCACTGGAGCGGGTGTATCGTTTGAAAAATTAACAAATTACTTGCAACGGGCTAAAATTGATAACCTCGTTCAGATTATATCTTCCTGTACGTTGATTGCGACGAAGGATTTACCTTCAGTTTACCAAATATAGTCCAGTTTCTGCTTTATATTGATATAAAGTGGTAAAATATGTATCATTGGACTCCAGCAATTGTTTGGAGTCTCCAATGGGTAGCACTTCTAAAGACACGGCTTTTAATGAGGGCTTCACTCCCCCGACTTTCGGCAACTTAAAAGACGCCGTAATCACTGGCAACCATAAGCTTGTTGCCGATTTTTTATTACGTAAAGGCTGTGAAACCTCTGATCCCTTGGAAGAGAGAGGCTATGAGGATGAAGATGGTTATAACCCGACTGTTTCCCATAGTTTGTTGTATGAAGCCATTTCTTTTCCTGCCGTTCTTAAAGTACTTTTAAGCGATGCGCGCTTTAATCCCAATGAGAAAGAGTATGATGCTTTTTATCGATGTTTAAATTTAGGATTGGTGGAAAGTTTAAAATGTTTTATCGAAGATAGTCGGTTCGTTATCCCGGCTGGTACGCTTAGAAAGGCAGCTGAACTGGGAGGTTATGAGCTCATTGATTATTTATTGACTGTCCCGGCTATTGTCAATGATGCTTCATTTCATCCAGAAATCCATGAGGCTTTGCAGATTTCTGCTCAAAGCAAAGATAAAGAAATAGTTAAACGATTTTTGGAGTGTTACCACCAGCGGGTAATCCCAATCCCCAAGCTTTTAAGACAGCAGCCACTAGTCAGCCAAGTCATGGTCAGCTCTAATCAAAATTATGATTTGATTCCGGAAGAGGTAGTCGAAACCCAAGAGGTAAGTGTTATACGGCAACACTTGGCAAGAGAAATTACCCATGCCTCTGACAATCGCTATATCTGGTTTTCCAGTGTTGGAAATGGAGAACGAGCGAGCGGGAATACAGATGCACCAGAGGAAAAAAACGATATCTTTCGTTTTTGAACTTCCAAGCCAAGATAGACTGTTAGCGCCTTTGTATAAAAAATTGGTTATCTAATTTTTATAAAATTAAATGGCCCTATCAGTAAAGCAGGCAATCGACTATCTCCAGTATTAATAACTTCTTAGGACAGGCCCCCATGTTATCTCTCAAAACGAGGGATAATACGAGGCGTTACCTCTATTTTTAATTGTTCACAAAAAATACATCTTGTTTTTTCAAAAGGTTGACAGCTTAAAAATCGTCTACTATTAACTAATAATTACCTGAGAAAATACCCAGCCAAGGAATGGCAATTGTTTGTTAGCGAATACAAGGAGGTTGTATGTATTTAGGTAAATTAGGTTTCTTTAAGGAAAAGCAAGCGATTGAAAAACAGAATCTCAAGAATCATCTGGAGCAAGTAACAAGCAATCTTAAAAATAATAATCTCAAAAGAGTGTTACTTGCTCGTTTACAGCAAGAATTATATCTGCTGACTCTTTATGCTGCGCCCAAAATTAAGATGGCAGCTAAAAAGAAACGGTTATTATGCAAATTAAAATACTCAATGAAAAAGCGCAGAGCAAAAAAACGCGCAATTTTAAGCCATCGTCACACCATAAATACAATGAAAAAGATTCCAGTTTCTTCAGCGGTCAGTTCTGGCCGATTGAAAAGCAATGAGGACACTGTAAACGCTGATCCAGGCATTGTACTGTGGTATGCGCTCAGAAGCGGTTTATCTCTTGTTGAAAAACCTGTCAACAGAAATTCTCTGCGTTAATGCTGCATGCTCAGGAAGTATTAAGACGTACGATATCTTGTATGCCGTGGTTTCCGCCTGTGGGGGACAGCGAGTTAACTAATCACTGAGCAAAACAAATGGTTTGTTTTACTCAGTAATGGGTTTACTCAAATTCTAAGCGGTTGTCAGATAATCTTTGCCAAATTGCTCGAGGTAATCATGATAATTACCCAAATAATTTTGTACGCCATATTGCTCTGTTAATACCAATACGCGAGTTGAAATACGATCAATAAAATAGCGATTATGGCTAACAAAGAGCACTGCCCCTGGGAAGGCTTGTATTGCTTCGCTCAGTGCATCAATGGACTCAAGATCCAAATGGTTTGTTGGTTCATCGAAGATAAGCACATTATTTTTTTCTAAAATCAGCTTGGCCAAAATCAAGCGTGCGGATTCACCACCACTTAACATCGCAATCTTTTTATCGACATCTGAACCGCGAAATAATACTTGTCCTAACACTTTCCTGATTTCTTGCTCGGGGGCAGCAATATGACTTTCCATCCATTGCAATATGGTTTGTTCTGTTGCCAACTGGTTGTGATAATCCTGAGCAAAATAACCTATTTTGGCTGTTTCATTCCATTCAAAATTGCCTTGATCGGATTTAAGTTCATTCAATAAAATTTTTAATAAGGTTGATTTACCGATCCCATTCGGGCCGATGATGGCACATTTATCGCCTCTTGCTATATTGAAGGATACTTTCTTTAATAATACTTTTTCGTCAAATTTTTTATGAAGGTCTTCTACAACCAGTACTACCTTACCGGAGGGATTTTTTTGTTGAAAATTAAAATAAGGTTTAAAAATATTGGAGTCTTTTATCTCAACTAACTCGATACGATCAATCATTTTTTGGCGTGAAGCGGCTTGGCTGGCTTTGCTTGCCTTTGCTCCAAAACGATCAACAAACCCTTGTAGTGCTTCAATTTTCTTTTCTTGGTTCTTTAACTCACTTTGTTTGAGAATTAATCGCTCTTCTTTGGTTAAACAAAATTTGTCGTAATTCCCCGGGTAATCGAGGATAGTATCATAGTCAATATCAAGAATATTTGTAGATACATTATTGAGAAAGCCTCTATCATGCGAAATAAAAATCAATAGGCCTTTGAAATTGGTTTTTAAGAATTGCTCTAACCAGGCAATCGATAAAATGTCCAAATGGTTTGTGGGTTCATCCAGTAACATAATGTCCGGCTTTTGATAAAGAACCTGAGCCAACAAAACACGTAATTTGTAACCCCCAGATAAGGCACTCAAAGGGCCGTAATGAAATTTCTCAGCAATACCCAGGCCCAGTAATAAATTTCTCGCCGTAGATTCTGCTTCATACCCGCCCTGATGCATAACAATTTCTTCTAATTCACTGAGGCGATAACCGTCTTGCTCGGTGAAATCTTCTTGCGAATAGAGTTTATCTTTCTCTTCGAGGGCTTCCCATAAAATTGAATTTCCACGGATCACCACATCGATAAGACGGTCATTTTCATAGCGGAAATGATCTTGCTTCAGAATGCCAATGTTAAGATTTTTCGCTTTTTCGACAGTGCCCTGTGTCGAGGTTTCCTCGCCCGCTAAAATCTTTAAAAAAGTGGATTTGCCTGTTCCATTGGCACCAACAACTCCGTAGCGTTGTGAAGGCAACAAGATTAAATCCACTTCTTGGAATAAAGATTTTTTGCCAAAATCCATACTGATATTTCGTACATCTAACATGACATTGCCTCTAAACGGTAATTTGGTGAGAATTTACGCAAAAAGCCGATTCTTCGTTAAAATTTAATTTCATCGTTCATTGAGGTAAACGACTCCTCTTGAATTAAAATCAAATTTTCAACTTTGAACGGTTACGTCAATTCTGTTATTTTTGTTTTTTTATTGATCAATAAATTATTAATTTGCGCAATTTTATCATTTTTTAGATTTTTTTGCACTGTAATTAATTTAGAATCAAACTATGGGGTCCTCTCAAGGCTCCTCTGGCTTTGACAACCAGGGATAAAAAAAGGTCGCTTCGTGCTTGTTATAAAACAGATTAACGATGCGGGAATTGGGTATCTCTTGGAACTGTCTAATGGTAGCTAAATCAGTTTTTCCTTGTAATTTTATGGTAAAAATCATTTGTTTTGCCTTACCAGAGGCTATCCATTTCATAACAAGTGCATAAGCCCGGTCAGGGTAGCAGGCCACGTCTGACAGGACCCAATCATAAGTTTGCTCTAATTTGGCGGGCTCTAATGAAAATGCACTTTGTTGTAAAAAACTCACCCGGGGAAGACGGGCAATTTTGGTATCCAATAAAGCTTTATCAACGGCAGTAACATTGGCGCCTAAGGATTGCATTACATAGGTCCAACCGCCAGGTGATGCACCCAAGTCCAATACGGAGTCTCCTGCTTTAGGATATTCCTCTAACAGGGTAAGTGCTTCCCATAACTTCAGATAGGCTCGATTGGGTGGATTTGTTTTGTCTTCGTTAAAAAAGCACGTTCCATCTGGCCATTTCTTGAGGCGCTTATGACTGTAGATTAAGGTGTTTTGATCTAAAAGACTGAAACTACCTATAGCTGGAATCTCGGTTTGGACTGGAAAATCGCGTATTAGAGAAGGACTTTTCCGTAGTTGTTCTTCAATTAAACGCGATCGTCTTATGTTGGCAATAGGATGTAAGTACCAAAAATGACCAGCCTGGCGAAGAATTTTGACTGCTTCTGAAATGGATTGAAATTTTACAAGATGGGGATCTAACCAAATATCCTGGGCAAAACATACGTTAAGTTTTTTCACAGGGGAAAATACTAAATCTTCGATAACCTGAGAAACTTCTTCTATTTCTTGGCAAAACTCATGAAGAAATTCGTGTTTTACGGTATAAATGGCAGAAATCTTTTTTTGTGTTTCCATAAGCTTGTCATAAGAGCGGTTATTGTGGATGCCGGGGCTGTTTACTGAGGTTGCAGATGGAACAGCGAACTAACTTAAACTAAGCTGATTATAAGTCATTCGATTTTAGATTAACAATAAATCGTGCTGGCTGGCTTTATCGTAGTGGCTAGTGTAAAAATTGAAAATTGGATAGAGTGCGTCCTTTGGGAGTTGAGCGCTATGAATAAAAAAATGTTATTTTCTATACTCATCATGAGTACCTGCCTATTAACCGGATGCTGGACAACCAAATCAGGCCAGAAATCGGGAATTATTGTGAAGGTTGCCAAAGAAGGCCGCTATTGGGGAACCTATGAAGGAGAAATGATACGCGGCGGCCTTGATAATGCGACCGGTGCTACGGGCCGAGAATTCCACTTCACCTTGGGACAGTTTAAATCTGAACTTGTTGAGCAGGCTGAGCGTGCAATGCAAAATAATGAGCATGTTATTCTTAGCTATCATTGTGAAGAGTTTGTGGCTCCCTGGCGTGGGGAAACGAAATGTTTTGTCGACAGCATTAAAAGTTTGGACAGTGAGAAAAAAGACAATAAGTCCAATCAATAAATGTTGTTTTCTTGGACCTTACAGTTTGCTTTGGCAGCAGTGAGCGGTTTTACTGGCCGCTCGCTGTTTTGCTGATACCAGATAAGTTAATGTGAACGTCGTATTTCAATGTTGCTGGCGAAGATTAGCCACGTGTGCTTTGTATTCTTTCCAGGTGATCATCTGTTTCATTTCTTCATCGTAGAGCTTGAGAGATATCAACTCTTTGGTATTTTTTAATCCCAACTTGGATACGGCACTGAAACAGTCATTCTCTTTATGGCATTTTGCTAATTTATAAAAGGGAATTTTAGGTGCCAAGGTATGGATGTGGTGGTAACCAATATTGGCTGTCAGCCACTTGAATGGTTGGGGTAAATCATAGAAGGTACTTCCTTTTAATGCTGAATCACGCAAATTCCATTCTCTACTTGAAACAAAATATCTATGTTTAAAATTATGTTGTACATAGAACAAATAAATTCCCAAGGCACCAGCAAGCCATTGGGGTAATAGGATGGCTATTAAAAAAAACTTCAGACCTGCAATGGCAATGATAGGACCGTAAAGAAAAACAATACCTAAATTGGTGATTATGACGCTTCGATGCTCTTTTTTACCAAAGCCTTTGCGTTTACGAAAAAAACGCTGATCAATCCCAAAGACATAAATCCAGCCGAGAAAAAACATGACGAAGCTATTTCGATATAACCGATAAACCAATTTACCCCAACGACTTTTTGCTTCGTATTCTCTAACGGTGAGAAGTTTTATGTCCCCTACCCAGGGCCTGTTATCTGCATTACCACCATTGGCATGGTGAATAGCATGGGCTTTGCGCCAATAAAAATAAGGTGTAAAAAGGATAATTCCGGTAAAAACCCCAACCCAATCATTATATTTTCTCTTTTTAAAAAGATTCCCATGACCTAAATCATGCTGAAGAACAAAGAGGCGGGTAAATAGAAAGGCAAGTGGAATGATGAGAATGAATAGGGGCCAATAGTGATTGCTTAGAGCAACCTGTAAAATAATTAACCCCATAATAAGTAAAGCAAAAGTCAAAGCAACTTCACCCAAGCCACGCCCATTACTGGCTGCAATATACTTATAAATATCAAAGGGAAACGTATTCAAGAAAATTCCAAAAAGACTTCTAATATCATTAGTATACCTTAGATTTTTCATGAAAGAGCTTTTTTACACTGGTTATTACAGGTTATTAGCCGATTGGCCTGGAAAGGATAATTCCGTGCAGGTGGGCTCTATTCATCAACTGACTCCCTCAAAATAGGTCAGAACCACTCAAGCTAAACCTTCAGCCCGGGGGAGGGCCTTGTCATTGCATCAGTAATAATAGCAAGGTAATCAAGGCCGGCAGAGCTTGAATAAATAGTATTCTTAAATGAACGAGAACCCCTCCGGCAATGCCAGCAATGAAAGCACAACTTAAGAAGAAAAGTTTTACATGAAATGCTTCTATGGGATCGGGGGATAGTAAGCCCCAGATAAGGCCTGCACTTAAAAAGCCATTATAAATACCTTGGTTGGCTGCAAGTGGCGCTGATTGAAAAGCAAACTCTGGCTGTGTTCGGAAAATTTTACGACCCAACGGTTTTTTCCAGAGAAAGAATTCGAGGATGAAAAACCAGAGATGTAAAATAGCGGTGATTATCACCCCAATGTCAGCCAAAAGTTTGATCATTTTTTATCTAATAAAATGAAGTTCAATTTAATCCTACCTCTCTTTTTCTACCAGGTTTCCCCAAAAGGACGTGCTTCAACTTCAAAAGACCATGCTGAAGGAGGTTGTTGGGTCAGCCAAAAAATGGTGTTTGCCACATCATTCGGTTTAACAAAAAAATCATCTGCTTTATCTGGCATATGCTGCCGTGTGTTGGGTAAATCGACGATACCATCTATTATGACCAGAGCAACATGAATGCCCAAAGGCCATAAATATTTGGCCATCGATTCTGTAAGGCTTCGTTGGGCAGCTTTGGCAGAGGCAAAGGCTGCCGTATTAATTCCTCCACGTCTAGAGGCAGTTGCACCAATGACAATAATGTTGCCGTGGCCTTTTTTCTTCATCTCGGGAATGACAGTCTGGCTGATAGTGAATAAACCTAAGGTATTAACACGCCAACTGGCTTCAAACGCCTCTGGCTTAATTTCTTCAATATTTCCCCAACTTCCTGAGCCAGCGTTATAGATGACACTATCAATTTCCCCTAGTTCGTTGGTGATTTTATTAAAAGTCTGTTGGATGGAGTTACTATCACTGACATCACATTCATAGGCCTGTGCGTCTGTCAGTTCAAGCGCAAGTTTAGTGGTAAAATCACTTGTACGTGCCAATAGGGCGACCTTATAGTTTTGCTTGCTAAAACAAGCTGCAAAAGCAGCTCCATTGCCTGGACCAACGCCTACAACAACACAGACTGGCTTTTTCATATCATTTTCCTTAAAGCGTTGTGATTGTCTTAGTTTAGACTTAAGATGGCTGTCAACGATAGCTAGCTCGATTAATATTTTAAAGTATTAATCGTCTGTCATGAGACAATATTTGTTTCATCTTGAATCATCATATAGTATTAAGTTCTTTTATCTGGGTAAACCACTAATCAGACGATTCAGCCTTGATAATTAAGAAACCACCACGAGCAAACTTGTGTCAATTTGTTTAATTTATTGATATAATTAGATTTTTTCTATATTGAGTAATTATGAAAACCATAAATAAATGCTCAAAATGCACAGTGGCTGATCCTCCGCCATTTGAAATCTCTTATGAACACATTAGAGAGTTGTTAGATGCGGGTAGATTAAATATCTGGGAGTGGGATCTCGTCTCAGACGACGTCATTGATTTTGGCTATTCAGAGTCGTTATCTATTTTAGGTGATTACAAGGGGGAAATTGGGCGATTAAACCATTTTCTGACACGATTGCATCCGGATGATCGCGAACGTATTGTAAATGAGTTGGAAGAAGCCTTTGTTCAGCAGGATGATTACAATGCCGAGTTTCGCATTCGACTCATGAATGGTCGCTATGAATGGGTTGCTGCACGTGGTCGTTATATCCGCGATGCGGCTGGAAAACCAATTAAAATGATTGGTACCTGGTGTTTTATTACCGATCAAAAGAATATTCAAGAATTGGCGCGACGGCAGCAAACTACGCTTACGCGCTTATCACGTTGCTATGTGTTAGGAGAGGTTGCATCAACGTTAACCCACGAAATTTCTCAGCCACTACTCGTTACTAACACTTACCTCAGCGGCAGTATACGCCGCTTAAAACAGAATGATATTGATAAAGAAGAACTGACTAATGTTTTAGAAGCTGCGCTCAAACAGGTTGATTTGATGGGTAAGATTATCAAGCGTATTAAGCGTTTTGTTACCCATGGGGAGCTGCATTATGAGCCAGTTGATTTAGCTTCAGTAGCAGAAAATGCAGTCAAAATAGCGCGTTTTTCATTCGATTTTGTCGTAATCGTAAATTATGATTTTGATAAAAACCTAACAAAGGTCATCCTGGATTCTAATCAAATCAAACAAGTATTTTTAAATCTTATTAATAATGCCCTTGAGGCTATGTTAGAGTCCAACACTCGGCAACCCACGTTAACTATCAAAATAGAGACAGCTAACGATGAGATCAATGTTTATATTATGGATAACGGGCCAGGTATCTCGCAAAATGTTGTTGAAAATTTATTTACTCCATTTTATAGCACGAAAGAATATGGCATGGGAGTGGGGTTATCTATTTGCCGTAATATCATCAAAGCACATGGCGGCGCATTGTATATAGAAAATAACCTCATTGACGAAGGTGCTATATGCAGATTTAGCCTCCCTTACATTGTGGAAGCAAATAATGGCTAGTACTGTATATATTGTTGAAGATGATCTGGATGTCGCAAATGCACTGGAATGGCTTTTAAAATCTGTAAAGCTGGCAGTCAAAACATTTCTTAATCCTTACGAGTTTCTTGCGCATTCCGATAAGCTCGAAGAGGGTTGTGTTCTATTGGATGTACGGATGCCAGCCATGAGTGGTATGGAGGTACTCAAATTATTATGTCAGCGCAGCCATTGCCCTCCTGTTATTATGATTACCGGGCACGGAGATATTCCTATGGCGGTGCAAGCAATGCAAATCGGAGCCAAAGAATTCATAACGAAACCCTTTAATGAACAATTTTTACTCGAAAAAATCCAGACTATATTGGCCAGCAAAAACGAGGTTAATCGAAACTATCAGCAAATGACTGAGGTAGCCAAACAGTTTGCCTTGTTAACTGAACGAGAGCGCCAGGTAATGCATTTAGTTGTTGACGGTTATTTAAATAAACAAATTGCAGTGGAGTTAGATATCGCTATCTCCACCGTCGAATTGCATCGTCGGAAAATTATGCTCAAAATGCAAGCACGTAATTTAGCGCAATTAATCAAAAAATCCTTACTCCTAGAGATCTAGGGTAATCAATAGGGTAATTATGGTAATTTGGTATATTCAACGATTACCCACATTGCTAAGATGCACCGTCGTAAAGGTCTCCCATTAGGATTCTCCCCATGTTGATAGCATGTGCCAGTTGCTAATTCCGAACCTAGGGCCAATACATTTACCTAGGTTATACGATGAAGGAAGATTTTATGTGGAACTGTCCTACATGATTGAAAATATTGTGGAAGTTCAGCAGCCCATCGTTCTTTTTTTGATGGATATCATTCCGGCTAACGAGGTTGAGTACAGTTTTTTTCTTACCAAGATTGAAGTGATTCGAAGAGAAATAGCGAATGGGTTGCGCCTGACTTTTAATAACAGAGGACTCATGGGGTATAACAACAGTACTCGGCTTTCTCTTGCAAATTACGTGAGCCCATTCAATACGTTACAGCATATGTGCCAGCAAATAGGCAACATCGTCGATTCCATCAACTCTTCTTTAACCGCCAAATGTCGTTTTGCCTTAATTCTATCCTATGCTTTAAAAAATAAAGTCGTGTTCACCGATCATCTCATTACAGAAGCACGGAATGCACCTAAATGGATTTTTAATGACGAAAAGCAACTCTGTATTCAGCAGGCTAAAAAATATATGGACACACTATTTGAGCCTGCCGGTTAACGTTGTTTGGCGAATGTTAATTAAATTTAGCACTTGGCGTACTTGACTCATCCCGACTTGGCTCATCCGGACAACTTGTGAGGACAGAAACTCCCGCACTCACCAAATTACCAACGGCTTTCACCGCATTGAATAATCCTGGGGCAAGTGTACAAGCTGATGTAACACCTTGATAAACAGCGCCTATCTGGGTGGTGTTGAGTGCTGCTGCACCAAGATCAGTAAAGACACTATTATGTTCTGTTAAACTCAAGCCAGATAGGGTGCTAACAAACATGGTCATGCCATTTTCAGCCAAGGACGCTGGATTCATATAGAGATCATAAGCTGCATAAGTGAAAACGAGTGCATGATAAGCCTGCATTCCAGCACGCCAGGCACTTTTTTGGTTAAAAAAACCTAACATCTAAATCTACCTCCTGATTATTAAGTGCGTGTGGATTTAATAGTATGACCAAAAAAAAATCAAGATATATTTTAAATATCCCTGATGAAGGAATATTGTTACTCGTTTCAGCTACCAGTATTTTCTTCTACTTAAAAAAGGTTATTGCGTGCGTCTTGATCCTTTAAAGCCGGGTACCACCTAGGTAAATTTACGTGAACGCTTAGTTCAGTACCGGTCTGTTGTTGTGCAAAATAGAAGCAAAATTTGTAGAATGAAACTATACTAAAAAAAATTGTTTTCTTTTTGAGAGTTACCATGCCTATTCCTGTCTATCCCAAACAATTAGCCGAATTATTGCGAAAAAATGAGGCTGGCATAGCCAATACGGCTGACTCCTCGCAGGAAGCAGATCAAAGTGTGATCAGGGAAATGCGTGTGCAGGATAGTTACGAGAATAATAATGATCCTAATGATATGCCGCTCGAAATTAAAAAAAATGAAGAGAGTGATTTAGATCCTATTGATACCGAAGCCGAAATTAAAAAAAGCCTGCAGCCTTAATTGGGTTATCAATAATTGCCACCTCTTTCTACCTGGTACTGTCAAACACCTTTACAGGTTTGCGCGCCTTTCTGGCTAGTGCTATAAAGAGAGTTATCACTATTTGCTTTAATGGATTGAAAAGAAGGAATCTTTCATGGCAAAAATGACAGGCGGTCAATTACTCGTTAAATGCTTGGAAGAGCAAGGTGTAGAGTACGTATTTGGAATTCCTGGTGCTAAAATTGATGCAGTATTCAATGCCTTGGTTGATTCTCGTATTAAACTGATTGTCTGTCGGCATGAGCAAAATGCGGCATTTATTGCAGCAGCCTATGGCCGTTTGACTGGAAAACCTGGTGTTGTTTTAGTGACCTCTGGACCTGGCGTTGCTAACCTTGCCACTGGGTTGCTGACGGCAACCACAGAAGGTGACCCAGTAATCGCGATCGGCGGTAATGTAGCCCGGTCAATGAGCCTGAAGCAATCCCATCAAGGGACTAACAACGTTAAATTGATGGAGGCAGTGACTAAGAGCAGTGTTGAAGCCCATTGGGTTGATAATATCCCGGAAATTGTCGCTAACGCATTTCGTACGGCTCTTACTCCTTCCAGTGGGGCCTGTTTTATCAGTTTGCCGCAAGATGTGTTGAATGACAGTACTGATTGTAAACCGATTCCTGGCATTGTTGCACCAGAATATGGTGAGGCGCCAAAAGCGCTAATCGCAAGAGCTGCTGCCTTAATCAATCAGGCGAAGCAACCAGTCATTTTACTCGGTATGGAATCAAGTCGCCAAAATAATGCCAGGGCGATTCGAACTTTACTCAAAAAACATCCTTTTGCTTTAATCGGCACTTATCAAGCAGCTGGTGTCGTGTCGAAGGAGTATGTTGATCTTTTTGTGGGGCGAGTAGGGTTATTTAAAAATCAGCCCGGAGATCAATTGCTGGATCTTGCTGATGTGGTAATCACAATAGGTTATAACCCCGTTGAATATGATCCAGAAATTTGGAATGCCTCCAATAAAAAAACAGTAGTTCATATCGATTACCATGCTTGTGATATCCATCTCTCTTATCATCCTGCCTGTGAGGTATTAGGCGATATTGCAACGAATATTAATAGTCTGATTTCCCATCTGGAAAAACGTGAACGAGCATTAAGCCATAAAATAGTTCATTCCCGTCAATCCTTACTTGATAAAATTGATTCAGGAAAAAACTACACGGCTTCACCCATTCATCCTTTACGTTTCATCTATGAATTAAGGCAGGCGGTTGATGATTCAACAACAGTATGTTGTGACATTGGTACCGTGTATATGTGGATGGCACGGTATTTTTTTTCTTTCCGCCCACATCAATTATTATTTAGTAATGGTCAGCAAACCCTGGGAGTTGCCCTACCTTGGGCGATTGCCAGCAATTACGCTCTCCCCAACGAAAAGGTCGTGTCAATTTCCGGAGATGGAGGTTTTTTATTTAGCGCCATGGAATTAGAAACAGCTGTGCGGGAAAAATTGCATTTCATCCATTTTATCTGGCGTGATGGAAGTTACAATATGGTTTTAGAACAAGAATTGATGAAATACCATCGCATCAGTGGTGTCACGTTGGGACAGGTTAATATCCCTGATTTTGCTGCTGCGTTCGGGGCTATTGGTTTGGAATTGACGAAGCCAGAAGCGTTTCAGGATATTTTTGAGGAAGCGATGGCACAGCAGAAACCGGTATTGATAGATGTGCCGATTGACTATAGCGACAACGCAGAACTGTTTGAGACCATTGATCCGAACGGCGGTCATTGAGAGGGGTTGTCAGTCATTACTCAATTGGCGAGTAAAATGCAGGGAGAACCTGCATTATCATTTGAACGTTATTCACAATGAATCGACTGCTTTTTTTCTATTTTTGGAAAATCCTCAATCAGTTGTTCTTCTTTGCCTAGGTAAATGACCTGTTGTGCAATAATATCAACGATATACTGTTGAGTTCCTGCGGCCACAATACGCTTAAGGAAAGTTGGATAATCAATCATTTGTTGCTGAATAGCAGAGATGGTTTTTTGTACTGATTCTTTATCAAAATGATTGCTCATTGGTGCCTGGTTAAGAGCTATTTCTTCCATGTGAGTGGTTTTATCGTTGAAATAATAGTGTATGCGATTGGCTTGCAAGTCGACCTCATAGCGAATGACTCCCATTTCAGCGAGCGTTTTAACATGTTCAGGGAAAATTATGGTGTTATTAAAGCAGCCCTCGAGAGATTGTTTAATAAAAGCGATTGCCTCAGTTGATGGTTTCATTTCATTCTCCAGGTAATAAATAACAAAACCAGTTTAGAAGAGGTCTAAGAGAATGTATTGGAAGAACACGACAAATCAGTAACAGAGAATTTCGCCTGGCGTGCAGCCGGAAAATTGTCTGAATTCATGAATAAAGTGAGATTGATCGTAATAATAGTCATTAGTAAAAATGTTACTAAGCGGCAAACCAGTTTGTAATTGCTTGAAAGCTTGCTGAAAGCGTTTAACCTGCAAAAATTTTTTGGGGCTTATGCCAATCATTTCCTTAAAATGACGCTCCAGCGTTCGAGTACTATAACCGTAGTATGTCGCTAAGTTGTTTACAGAATTGATTAGCGGATTGGCCATTATTTCTTTGGCCAGCGAAATAACGGCTGTTTTTGGTGATTTCTTAGTGTTGGCTGAATGTAACTGGATGAGAAAGGTCTGCATGATGTCTGCTAAATCCGACGTATTCTGTGCATTTAGTAATTCTTCTTCCAGTAAATCCATGTTGTTATAACCAATAAGTTCCGCTAAGCCAATGGCTTGATCATGCAAATGATAAGCCGATTCTTTGAGCAATAAAGGGATTGCCCAAGGATAAAATTTGATTAATAAGGTTGTTGTTTGTTCATGTTCTGGCTGGAATTCTTTAAAACTTGTCTGTAGACCACTGATACCGCAGCGTTTAAGTAAGGTTTTTTTGCCATCCATGAGCAAAAAAAGTGATCCATGGTATTGAAAACCCATTACAGCAAATAAATCGGGTAAGACTTTGTAGGGAGAGGCAGAGAGAGTATCTTTTGCTGTTTCAAGCGTAATACTTTCTACATAAGCAGTCAGTAAGGGATGTACAGGTATTTTTAAACTAGTCTGGTTTACAGGAAGCTTGTGCATAAGCGGTTTCAATAAAGGAGCCATCAAAACCAGTATGGTATAGGTTGCATGAATTGATGGCAACTTGATTATTACTTAACAATCCATCGTGTTGATTGTAAGTAATTAAGTAATGGGTTCAACCCATTACTTAATTTTTGGTAGTCGCACTGGGACAGGCTGCATAGGGCCAGGGATCTTTATTCATATTAAGTTTTTCCAATAAGGTATTTCTCAGGAGAGTACTATTCGCCTTGGTAGTGCCTGACCAATATCCTGTTGCACAACTGGAAGTATTGCAATCGCCACCCAAAGTGAAGAATGGTTTTTTATGATGGATTTTACAACTACAGATGGCTTGACTGGGGTTTCTGGGGCTGACGGTACAAGGAGAATCAAGGCAATCAGTCCATGGTGAGCCTTCAGGGCACATCATGCCTTTCTTTTGATCAAATTGAGCAAAGGAAAAGGAAGAGCGAATACGTTTAATTTTGTATTTATTAATTTTGGGCTCTCGTTTATCACAAGAAGTAAATCCCAGGCTAATGTCCTTTTTAACAACGCAGGTGCAAAGTGCATAACGTGGATGTCTTGGATCTGGTACGCAAGCGGCCGAGGTACAGAGAGCGTACTCTTGTTGGCAACTAATTGGTTTTTGGGATTGGCCAGAATAAGCATTACCAAGATAACAGTTCAGCACCAATAAACAAAAAAATATTTTTTTCAGTCGGTTAAAAGAACTCAATTTCATATTTTTATCCCTAAACATTCTAATTTAAAAAAACATAATGGATATCAGGGTAAAACACAAGAATTGTCGATGACTCGATTAATTGCTCGCGTCAAATATCATAATCCCGTTCCCATCTTTCCCATTACTTAAATGGCAACTCCAATCCATACCTAACTGTTTTTCATCGGTGAGCGGATCGTAATAAGCTACATGGAGTTCCGCTGAGTTGTCTTCAAATATACGCAGACGAGCATAATTATTCCAAAATTCGCCGTGAGGATGCTCTATCAGCATGGTGATAGATGTGACAATAATATCCTTTTGTTGATCATCTACTTGTAATTTATAGTGGGTATATTCATTAAAGTTAAATCGGGTACTGGCTCCTTTTAGTTTAGGAAGAATATGGGAGGCAGCCGAATTGGGGTCAAGACTGCATTTATCAAAATGGAGAATAGCCTTAACATCATCACCACGCTCCAAGGCAGTGACGAGTTGGTTGTAATTGCTAATCAGGGTCGTTTGCGCTGAAGCCGCGTGGGTTACCAAGCTAAGAAACAAGATTCCTGTATGATTCAAAACCGAGATTCTCATCCATTTTCCTAACGGAGCAGACCTAATTAAAGGATAGCAGCTGCTTAAGAAGGCAGGTGAAATTTTTCGGTTTTGAGAATTAATTTGATGATGTCTTGAAACGATCAGAAGACACCTTCTGGCAGAAGGTGTCTCCAACATTCAGGATGATTAGACCCGAGCTGAATTGTCTGGGCTGGGGGTAGCGGTATATTCTTGCCACTTGCGTTGTGCCTGTTTGCAACCATAGCAAGCCAGGTTATATAAATCAGGCAGGAACGACACAAAAGCATCGACGAAATCCATGGGTGAACCCTTGTTAAAACCATATATACAGCGATTAAATTCAGCGCTTTTTTTACTTAAAGCGATGTTTTCATCACGAGAAGAAGATGTTTCGCGGGAGGGGGAAAATACGGTTAGAGAAGGTACTTTATAACTACTCTCATGTTGGTTGAGTTCCGCAATGTAGCCTTCTTCAATATCATTTGCAACTAAGTGTCTTATTTGTATAGGCGTAAGAACCGGGTAAAGAGTAACCATCATATTGCGAATGATGGGACTATTTTGTAACTCTTCCTTCGTATTTACGCGCTCTTCTTGTGGGCCAAGACTCCAATTACAGCAAGCTACTGAAAGTTTTAATGCTTCTTGATATTCAGCATAGGCAAGAGAGCGTTGACTTAAGTGGTACATTGCTGAACCCCAGCCTGCCCAACTTAAATAGCCAACTAGAGGAAGAAAGGACAAGCTGGAGGCGACTACACCAAGAACAATACTAGCCATAATGGTTTGATCAAGTTCTTTGAGTGCTTTTGACTTTTGTTGCAATAAGGTGGTGCACCCTTTAATGAAGTCAGCATGTTGGTCTAGACTAAAAGGCTGAACTGGATGAACTGCAAGCACACCGTTCGATGCTTGTGCCTGGTCTCCAATAGTAAAATAACTGGTTGAAGTTATTTGTTGCTTATTAAGTGGATTATCAATTGCTAGAGTAGGGATGGGTGTAGAAACTGGTTGTGTTCTTCCAAAATAACTTAATGCTAATTCCAATACTGATGCCATGTTATTTTCATCGTAATAATGAACGAAATGGCATTATAATGTTTTTTCTGCCAATAACAATTCATGGTTGACATGAAGGCCTATTTTCTAGTAGAACCCAATAGCATAAAAAAAGGCCGATTTCACCGTTATGAGTAGTAAAGTACATCATTATCAAGATTTAATTACCATTTTTAATACCTGTTTTTCGGAAAAGTATAATACCCAACTGGTTAAAGGTGATGAAGAGCCTATTTATCTGCCGGCTGACGAGCAACGTTCTTACCATGCTATTTTTTTTGCGCATGGTTTTTTTAGCAGTGCTCTGCATGAATGCGCGCATTGGTTTATTGCTGGCAAAGCGCGTAGAAAGCAGGTTGATTTCGGTTATTGGTATTTGCCGGACGGGCGCACAGCAGAACAGCAAGAACTATTTCAATCAGTGGAGGTAAAGCCTCAGGCGATGGAATGGATACTTTCTGTTGCAGCAGGGCATCGCTTTCGAGTCAGTATCGATAATCTTAATGGAGATGAAGCAGATACCGATATTTTCAAGCAGGCTGTGTATGAGCAGGTCGCAACCTATTGCAGACAGGGATTGCCCAGGCGTGCCGATTTGTTTCGCAATGCCTTGTGCTGCTTTTATGGAACATCTCCAGTGATGGACATCACCCAGTTCAAACTGGGCGATTTGTAAGTTTTTTCGCTAACCAAAATTATAGATTAAACCGAATTCGACCTGATTCCCTGTAGGAGTAATGGTCGTTGTTTTTAATGTCTCATTATCAAGCACAGCAAATGTTACTTTTTTATAGCGAAGGTAAGAGTACTCTATTCTTGCCGCGAGGTGTTCATTAATTTTTTGATTCATTCCTAAGCCAGCACGCAAACCGCCCAGATTCCTGCGAATACTGGCCAAAGAATTATCTCTGGTTGTAATTTTAAAGCGCCCATTGGTGTAACCCACACGACCGTAAAAGAGAGTGCTGTCGCCAAAGAGGAATCCCGGTAAGCCACTTAAACTATAGCTATAGGGCATTTCAAAGGTTGTATCAGTAATATTGCTATTAACATATTCATTATTTGCAGAATCAAATTCAACCGTACTGACGTTAATATTGGCTTCAGCCGCTATATACCAGCGTCCATGCTGCCAGGCATGGCCTGCAAATAAGGAGCCAAAAACCCCTTTGCCAGTTTTATGGGTTTTATCCAAGACATCAAAATTGGGGGGCGTATTTTGGGATTTAACAAAGGCATATTCTTTAAAATCGATGATATCGGGTCCAGCACCAGCACCTGCATAAAATCCTGCGCTCCAGCATGATAAAGGCAATAAAATAAAAGCAAAGATGGTTTTCCGTAACATTGTTTTTCCATTAATTAAAAAATGAGTCAATGAGTATAATCCGAATAGAGGGGGTTGCAAGGGATGATCCTCTTCTTCATGAATCAACCATGAAGAAAATCCTGCTTTAGTATCGACAGAATAATAGTTTTATTCTAGCCAGTCGGTCTTTAAGATAAGTGATCATGTTTAATAGTGGTAGAGTCATCGCACCGGTTTGGACGTTTAGGGTTTGTAATTCGCTAACGAATGGTTTTAATCCTTTAGGTCTTGATAAGTTCATGGGCGTCTGCAGCCAAGGATCTTATTGACTGCGGATAAGTAAAACAGGCGAGGCGGCAATACGAATCACACTTTCTGCGACACTACCTAAAAATAAATGACTAAAGCCACGACGACCATGAGTCCCAATAACAAGCAAGTCAGCAGGCCAACGCTCAGCCTCTGCTACAATTTTTTCTGCAAGGCGTCCCTCAAGCTTTAGTTCGATGAGGCAATTATCACATTTGATCTTGGCCTTACGCACTAAAGCGTTGGCCTGATCTAGAATTTTTTGTCCTTGCCGTTTGTAAGCCGCAGCTAAGGTGTCAAAATCAATATAACCCTCTGTGTAATTAACGATATTCTCATCAATTACATGAACAAGGCGCAGCTGAGCTTTGGCGTGAGCAGCTAGTTTAATTGCTTCCTGCAAGGCTAGCGTGGAGGAATCGCTGCCATCAATGGCCACCATAATCTTTTTGTATATCATGATGCGTCTTCCCTATTCTTTTATTTTAACCAGATGGAATAACTGGTACTTGGCTCTATTTCTATTTTAGACCCTGTTGTGACTCTTTGATAATGAAATGAATAGTAGTCAACTATACTCAAACAAAGGGCAAAATCTCTTTGACGTGGATTATTATCTGAAAAATAGAGAGTTTTTAAGGGTAGCTAAGGGCGCTGGTAAATTTCATGAATGCAAATAAGGGAATTGAGCTGCAATTATTGACCATTACTCGCGGGTTCTTGAGTGAGCTCCAGGCCGATCGTGCATTACAGGCTATTACGTTGGATGCGTCTTTAGAGCGCGAGTTAGGTATTGACAGCCTGGGGAAAGTAGAACTTTTCCATCGTATAGAACAAGCCTTTTTTGTTCATTTACCTGACAATGCAATGGTGGAGGCAGTGACACTTCGTGATTTAATCAAAATGGTTAAAGAGGGCAGTGTTAATACTTTATTGCGAACTAAAAATCAGCAATTTTCACCTGTACTTGAATCAAAACCCCTTGACTTGACTACCACTTCATCACTTTATGAAGTGCTTTATACCTATGCGGAAAAAGAACCCAAACGCCCGCATATTTATTTACAAGATGAGCATGGCAACGAGCAAATCATTCAATATGGCCAATTGGTTAAGGAGGCGGAGAACGTCGCCAGGGGTTTATGCCAACGCGGTATTCAACCGGGTGAAACCGTCGCGATTATGTTACCTACCAGTGATGCCTTTTTTTATACGTTTTGTGGCGTGTTACTGGCAGGCGCCATCCCTGTTCCTATCTACCCACCTTTTCGTGCAGATCGTATTGAAGAGTATGCAAAACGTGAGGCAGGAATTCTACGTAACGCACAAGCTCGTTTATTAGTAACTTTTACTGCCGCGGAAACTCTCAGCAACATGTTGCAAACCTTCGTACCCAGTTTAACCAAAGCCCTTACCGTAAAAAATTTACAAACATCGACTGGTAAGTTACCCACTGTTGCTATAGAGCCAGATGATATTACTTTAATTCAATATACGTCAGGTAGTACGGGGGAGCCGAAAGGGGTCACTTTAACTCATAGAAACATGTTGGCAAATATTCGAGCCATAGAGAAGGCCATTGGCATCAAGCCAACCGATGTCAGTGTGAGTTGGTTGCCTCTTTATCATGATATGGGGCTGATGAGTTGGCTGGGTAGTCTTTATTTTGGTATTCCCGTCACCATTCTCTCCCCCCTTACCTTTTTGACCCGTCCAGAGCGCTGGCTATGGGCAATACATTATCATCGCGCAACAATATCTGGAGGCCCTAATTTTGCCTATGAATTATGCTTTAAAAAGATCAATCCAAATGAAATTGAAGGCTTGGATCTGAGCTCATGGCAGTACGCTTTTAATGGTGCGGAAGCAATCAATCCCAAAACTCTTGAGCGTTTCGCCAAGAAATTTTCTCCCTATGGTTTTAAGCTTGAGTCTTTTGCTCCTGTCTATGGTTTAGCAGAAGCCACAGTAGGTTTAACGTTTCCTGGCAAAAAGCGAGTGCCACGAATCGATAAAATTCAACGTGAATGGTTTGAAAAAGACAATAAGGCAATTCCGGCATCGCAAGGGGAGGAAACGGTTGAGTACGTGGGATGTGGGGAGGTTTTAGCCGACCATGACATCCGTATCGTAGATGATAAAAGTGCTGAATTACCTGAAAGGATAGTGGGAAATATACAATTCAAAGGCCCTTCTGCCATGCAGGGTTATTATAATAATCCGCAAGCGACGCAAAAAGCGTTCAGGGATGGCTGGTGGGATACGGGAGATTTAGGTTATTTGGCTGATAAAGAACTGTTTATCACCGGACGTAAAAAAGACTTAATTATTAAAGCAGGCCGTAATATTTATCCGGAAGAGATCGAGGAAATACTCAATCAGATAAGCAGTATTCGCAAAGGATGTACTGTAGCTTTTGGCATAAGTGACTCGAGTACAGGGACTGAAAAACTGGTAGTAGTTGCTGAAATTTATGAGTTGGTAAAAGCAAAACAACAAGCTATTCGCGCGGAAATTATTGAAAAAATGGCGATGGAATTAGGTATACCCCCTGATATAGTCATTTTGGTTCCACCAAGAACTGTCCCCAAAACCTCAAGTGGAAAACTACAGCGCTCTGCCTGTAAGCAGGCTTATATCGAGGGCAAATTAAGCAAGCAGCAATTGCCAGTCAAGTTGCAGTTGATAAAATTAGCTTGCATTAGTGTAGGTAAAAAAATTTATAGCTGGATTTGTTATTTGGGACGATTAGTATACAGCCTTTACGTAGCTATCTTGCTAGTCATTCTTTTGCCCATTATGTGGTTTCTTTCGCTGCTTTTTTCATCTCAAAATACCGCTAAAATGGTACATTTTTTTGCTCGTCTCTTTTTTAGACTCACTTTCTGTCCTGTCACTGTCGAAGGAAAAAACAACTTAAACGATCTGGGTTCGGTGATTTATATTGCTAATCATGCCAGCTATGTCGATGCGCTTGCGTTGGTGGCGGTTTTGCCGACAAATATTGCAATCGTCGCGAAAAAAGAATTATTAAGTGTACCTATCATTAACAGTTTTATTAAAAAATTGAATTATCCAACGGTTGATCGAATGGATTTTACCAAGAGTTTGGAAAATAAAAGCCTGATTGAAGCAGAACTGCAACAGGGACAATCCATTGTTATTTTTCCTGAAGGAACGTTTACCTACGCTACCGGATTACGTCCTTTTAAATTAGGTGCCTTTATCATTGCAGCTGAAACAACGACACCCCTGTGTCCAGTTTCCTTGCAGGGAACACGCGCAATTTTACGTGGCAATAATTTACTGGCCAAACCAGGAAAGATCAAAGTGGTTGTTGGCAAACCCGTCTCTCCCAAAGGTAACGATTGGCACGAAATTATCCGTCTTCACTCAATAATGCGTACCGAAATTGCCAAAAACTGCGGTGAGCCGGTGATTGATATCATTGTCGCAGGTCCAGCCATCGATTAGAGGCTGTTGAGCTTTCTACTATCTTGGCACTTATAACCTGATTTTCTGTGCTTCGCTGCTCACATACTCGTATGTATGCTGCGCTGCGATGCTCGAAAATCAGGTTATAAGTGCTCAAGCTAGCGAAAGCTCAACAGCCTCTCACTTATCTTGGTGCTTCAAGTCTGATTTTCTTTGTTTCAGCGCTCACA
>NZ_JBLZIO010000002.1:95308-120420 GCF_048553315.1 Legionella sp. ST3F1
TCTGATTTTCTTTGTTTCAGCGCTCACATACTCGTATGTATGCTGCGCTGCGATGCTCGAAAATCAGGTTATAAGTGTTCAAGCTGGCAAAAGCTCAAGCGCCTCTCACTTATCTTGGTGCTTCAAGTCTGATTTTCTTTGTTTCAGCGCTCACCTACTCGTGTGTATGCTGCGCTGCAATGCTTCAGGCACTTAAACGGGTGAGGTGTCCGCGGCCCCAAGAGAAGGGCTTTCTTCCCGTTTTCTCTCTTTTGCAAAAGGAAGGTAGGGACGAAATACAAAAGAAAGAATGACAAGCAGAAGTAAAATAACCATCATCCATCCCATCAAATAAAAACAGTCGTCTAGGGCTAAAGCAGTAGCCTGGCGATCGAGGAGTGCATTTAATTTTGCCAAGGCTTTCTCCCCTGACAGATGAAAGTGTTCTGCCCGTTCAAAAAATTGTTGGGTAGGTGGGGCCAGGGGAGTTAGCAGGCTGCCTAAGCGTTCATGATAAAATACTTGTCGACGTTGCCATAAAATCACATATAAGCTAGCACCCAAGGCACTGCCAAGCAGACGTACAATATGAAACACGTTGATCCGTTCTGCGGCCTGAGCTTGAGGATAGATAGTTACAGACATGCGGAAAAGCGGTGGTAAAAAAAGGGCGAGTCCAAGTCCTGCCAAAAGCCGCGAAACGGCAATTCTGCCAAAATTAATCTCTACATTAAACGTCGCTGTATAAAAACAGGAAATAGCAAAAAAAAGTAAAGCAGTTGCCAGCGGAATCCGGGCATCAAAGCGTTTGTAATTTAAAAATATTGGGATCCATGCACCAAGAGCCATAGTACCTATCAATAAAATAATCCAGTCCGGGGTATAATTGACGTAGAGTTTCAACCATAGAGATAAGAGAATGACCATACCAAAATAGGCCGAAAAAAGGAGGGCAACATTTAATAAAGCAAAGCAAAAATAGAGGTGTTTGAATAGCCTGAACTCAACGATAGGATGAGGGAACGAAAGACTACGTAGAATAAAATAAAGAAAACCAATTCCGCCTGCGATGAGCATAAAAGTAATTAATGACGAGCGAAACCAATCGAGCTCTTGCCCGAGAATTAAGGCTGTACCAATAAAAAATAAACTAGTGCTATAAAAGAAATAACCCACCTTATCAAAAAGCACTTTCTCCGGCGGCCTATGAAATTTTCTAAAGCCATAACCAACATAGACAATTAAAAAAAGGCAGATAGGAATATTGGGTACAAACAAGGCTTGCCAATGATAGTTAAATGCGACCCAGCCACCCCAACAAGCACCAAGTACCGGGGTAATAGCAAAACAGGTTAAAACGAGTGGCATAACAAATTCAGTTTTTTTTTCTGGAGCCAGGAGAGGGAGCAGAGACATAGTAATTAAGAGAAACAGTGGTCCAGATGCAAAACCTTCCAAAAAACGAAACAAAATGAAATTAAAATAATTACTGGCAATAACGCATTGCCAAGAAAAGACGATCATGAGGCATAAACACAGGACATAGAGATGAATCGCACTCAAACGCGTAACCCAGGGTTTTCCCAACGGGACGCCCAATACGTTACCGAGACAAAAAAAGCTGACTCCATAAGGCGCTAAATAAGCATTGCCCCCAAGATCACTGACGATATAAAGCCCTGCCATCATTGGTAAAGTAAGGTTAAAAATGACAATTGCTAATGAGAGAATCAAAACATATAAGATCATTTAGGTGGCCCCTCGCCAAGAACTACCTCTTTAAGAGCCAGGGGAGTCTGTGCATAATCTTTTAGTTTGGGATCTAAATTATTGGCGATAATATGAGCAATTAATTCCTGAACACCTCGTTCTTCTTTTTTGAATATATCGGTTGCGTAATGGGGTGCTCCTTCAGATGAAGTCGGTACCAACAGGCCGCTTTGATCAGAAACATCAACGGTAACTTCCAACGATAAACCAATACGAAGTGGATGTTTTTTTAATTCATTGGCATCAAGTTTGATACGAACAGGTAAACGTTGGACTATCTTAATCCAGTTGCCTGAGAGGTTTTCTGGGGGTAACAACGAGAATGCGTTGCCTGCGGCGCCTGGCAACCCGACAATTTCTCCATGAAAAACAACAGAGCTGCCATACAGATCGGAAATAACCCTGGCTTTTTGGCCAATACGCATTTTCTTAACTTGCGTCTCTTTAAAGTTTGCATTGACCCAGATTTGATCAAGAGGGATGATGCTGAGTAACAGAGTACGTTTTAACGCCCTCATCCCTACCTGAATCCGTCGTTGTGCGACAAGGCCATCTACGGGGGCATAGATTTTACAACGATAAAGTTGTACCCAGGTATCACGTACCTGTTGGGCAGCTTCCAGCACAAGGGGATGCGCGGTAATGGTAGTCCCCTGCACAAAAGCCAGGGCTCTTTGATACTGACTTTTTATGCTTTTTAATGCGGCAAAGCTTGCTTTCAAATCATCTACGGCATGTTGGTAATCTTCCAGAGATACCCCTTTTGCGTGAATGACTGCATAGCGATGCTTGAAATCTTGTCGGGCTTTCAACAATTGCGCTTGTCTAATTTCAATTTCTGCAGCTAATGTAAAAACATCATGAAAAGCCTGGCAGATATCACGCACAATTCTTGCCAGATTTTTTTTTGCTTTTTCCAGCGCGATTAATGAATCGGTTTCATTCAATTGCACCAGAAGCTGGCCTTTGCTTACAAGAAAACTGTCATCGGTATTAATGCCAGTTACAAAACCTTCCCGCAGGGGTTGAAGAAAGACCTGGTTACCTTCTACATAAGCGTCGTTAGTGTATTCCTCTGTTCGCCAGACGATAAGCCAATAAAGAAAGAGAAGCACAAAAATGCATAAAAGAACAATGGTTAATTTATAAGCAGGAGTCGTTTTTTTCATGCGGTTCTCACCAGAGGGATCTCCGTTTGACAGTAGCCGCCGCCCAATACTTTGGTTAGTTTAACTGACGCTAAATATTGGTTATACAGCAACGTGGTGTTAATTAATTTTTGTTCAATGACTTCTTCACGCAGAGCATAATCACTAAATTGGCTGTCTAGTCCTTTTTGTTGGCGTAATTGGGTTAAGCCTAAACGTTTTTCGGCAGAAACGATGAGTGCTACCTGGTCTTGCTTCTGTTGATAGACGGATCTTGCAAAGGCCAGCACGTCCAGCACTTCCTGGGTACTGCGTAACAAGAGATTATTGTAAGCAAAAATAGCTGCATCAAACTCTGCTTTTGTTCCTCTGATATTTGCTCGAATAGCGCCTGCTGTAAAAATGGGTAAGTGAATAGCCGGCCTTAATGCGGTTGTAGCACTTGAGCGATCAAACAGTTTTTTCCAATGAGTACTTTCTAAACCAACGAGACCAATAATATTGACGTTGGGGTAATATTCCGCCATGGCGGCACCTGTTCTAAAAGCGAGGGCTTTGGCGCGCCAAATCTGTGCCATCAGATCGGGTCTGCGAGCGATTAGATCGATGGAGAGTGTTTGCGGAATATAAAGTTTTTTCGGGAGGGCGGGAAGTTTCTTATCGATCATTAATGGGCAATCAGGGCCGCGTCCTGCCAGAACATTGATAAGGTGTTTATCAACGGCAAGTTCTTCATTAATAGTACTGAGAAGCCGTTTGGCTTCGAATAAATTTTCTGCAGCGAGATAGCTAGGCAGTGCTGAAGACAGTGCGCTCCGCTGCATTAAATTTTGTAAATTGTTAATGCTTTGTCGTACGCTAACCAGTTGTTCATACAATTCTTTTCTGATGAGATTGGTTTGATAAGCAAAAAAGGCTTGGGCAAGGGCTGTTGTTACAATTAATTCGACTTGAGCTTCTTCTGCTCGTTGTGCTTTTTCCTTGCCAATTGCTTCATAAAAAAGATTATGATTTTGTCCCCAAAAATCAAATTCATAATTGAAGGACATGGTTAGATCAACCAAATTGACGCTTAAGGGAAGGTTCGGATTCAGAGCACGGTACAGGCCGTTTTTACTTAAAAATTGTCTATTTTCTGTTGCATCAAAAAACACGAGTGGGAATAACACCGAGCGAGCTACAATGGCCTCTTGTCTGGCAGTAACAATACGACTTCTCATTTCTTGAATAGAGGGATTTGTTGCTAATGCTGAGGCGATCAGGGCATTTAATTCGGGTGAATGATAGGCTAACCACCATTGTTTGTCAGGCCAATCACCCCGTGTAAAAATTTTTTGTTCGTTTAAATTTTTTTTAACGCTTTTTTCCATATTAGGGAGGGCTCGCAAATGCTTCACCTGAGCGTGTGGGGGCAAAGAGATAGAACAGGATGTTAATAGAGTCACTAAACTGACGAAAATGAGTATCCTTGTAATGACCCACATGCATGTTTCCCTTTGCTGACTCAAAACGAATAGAATTCAAAAAGAGGCCTGACGAAGAGCTCGTCTGGCATCCTCTAAGAGATTATCGGGAAAATGGTATCGTTGCAAAAAATAAAACAAAACAAACCGTGAAAATAGCCAAAGTATTTTAATCATTTTTCACAGATGTCAGCATCAACGATCATTTTGTATGATTTAAAAGCACTATAATAGAGTTGTGAAGGCTATTACTCAAATAGAGAGCAAGATGAAAAACGGACTATGGGAATGGAGTAAAAGAGCAGTACTTGCTTTGTTAATTCTTGTTATTCTTGTGTTGAGTTTTAATGTTTTGCTGAGCTATTTTGCAACCCATCTGATTTATTCGTTTACAAGCAAGGGTACGGCGGGTAGCGAGAAAAATCCAGAATTTAATTTGCGAGTCAATCTTGTACCCTCTTTTAAAATAGATGTTGAGCAGTTTGTTTATCGCTATAAGGGAAAAGTTATTATTTCATTTAGGAAAGCAACTGCGCATTTATCTTTACTGGCCTTACTTAAACAACAGTTTCATATTTATGATCTGGAGCTTAAAAAAGGGTTTATCAATTTGGTGAGTTTGCCCAAAATTGCTGAGGAAGAAAAACAGACCGTTGGCGTGAATACCCAAGAGAAAAAAGAACGCGCTGATGGCCAATCTATCCTTATCGATAAGGCTCGTTTATCCCATGTTGATATGGTGTATTCTTTATCTGACTTATTACCACCACTGCATTTTAAAACGATTAAGATAGTCCGTATGACGAAAGAACCATACTCTATTTTCATCGAAACTCGTGGTGACCTACAAGGAAAGCGGTTCAATGTCAGCGCGGTGCTTAATACAGTAGATAAAGCGCAATTAATTAATGCAGAGCTTTTTGTAGCCCAAAATAAATTTTCTTTCCATGCTAAATACGCTAACAATACCCTGGTTTCTGATATCAGCGGCAAGATCGTCAATTCTAAGATTATCGAGAAATTATTTGCCATTCAGCCCGATCAGCTGCCAACAGAGTTTAATGCGAAATTTAGCGCAACTGATAAAAGAATTGCTATTTCTCCTATCCAAATCACTTTTCTTTCCGGTTTAGTCAGAGCTGATATAAGCCAGATAGAATCTGATCCTATTATTATGAACGTTTCATTTCCTCAAAGCTTCGTGAAAGATTTAGAAGATGCTGAAAATTTTAGAACCTGTCCTCTCCCGATGTTGCTGGTAACTATTGTTAAAGATTTAAAACTCCATGCTACCGTTCAAATCACAGATGAAGAAGCTGTTGGCAGTGCAGCAGCACAACAAACAACGGTAATCATTGATGGGCAGGGTATTCAATTTGACAACGATTTTTTACCCCGAGTTTTAAAACAAGGTTTACACCTGTGCTTTGATAAGTTTCCAAATAACAATTCCATGACTGTACCTTGATGACAAATCCATCCTGTGGGCTGAAGGTATGGAATACTATATGCATTTAAATTTAACAAGCGACCACAAAAAAATACTATCATTAAAAGAAGTACACTGTGGTTTGTAGTAGTTTTCCCCTAAGGCATTTATCTATCTGCAAGGATTAGTATGTCAACAATTAATGAGTCAGGAAGAAAATCCAAGGGTCATATTGTTTTAACTTCTCATCCCTCTGAGCATATCGCTGTGCCGCTGAAAATTAAGTGGGGGGCGGAGAATCCAAAAGAACGGGGTCCTATTATTGCCTCCCTTACGAATATCAGACATCGTAATGTGGTAGGTACTCATTCAGGTTCTTACTCTGTCTATCGGGCGTTGGCCATTGCTGCGGGTGTTCTCGATCCGGAGCATAAGCCTGACTTAACTGATACAACACCACCAGTCGTTATTGGTCCTCATAAACAATGGCATGAACCGGGAAAAATTGTTTCTCTCGATCCTTGGGGACATGTAGTCGCGGATGTTTTTGCCGAGGAAATAGCGGCTGGTTATGATATTAGACCGAGTATTGCTGTCACAAGAGCACATATTAATATCCCTGAATTACAAAATGCTATTCAAAAAGGACGCCTGAAACCAGATGGTAAAATTCTGCAAGAGTCAGGCGATGTACTGGTTACTAAAGCAGCCATTGAACCAGTATGGTATTTACCAGGGGTTGCGGAACGTTTTAATGTCTCTGAGGCCGAATTACGTCGTACCCTTTTTGAGCATACAGCGGGGATGTTTCCAGAATTGGTGACCAGAACGGATCTTGATGTGTTTTTACCGCCAATTGGTGGCTTGACGGCTTATTTTTTTGGTGATGTAACGACAATTCATGATCCAAAAATTGAACTTTCTTGCCGTATTCATGATGAATGTAATGGCTCGGATGTTTTTGGTTCTGATATTTGTACCTGCCGTCCTTATCTGGTTCATGGTATTGAGTTATGTGTTGAGTCAGCGCAACGCGGGGGGGCCGGACTCATTGTATATAATCGCAAAGAAGGCCGTGCCCTAGGTGAGGTTACTAAATTTCTCGTTTATAATGCTCGTAAAAGACAGGAAGGTGGTGATACTGCTGCCAAGTATTTTGAACGTACTGAATGTGTTGCTGGCGTGCAAGATGTTCGGTTCCAGGAATTAATGTCTGATGTTTTACATTGGCTTGGTATTACGAAGATTCATCGTTTTGTATCCATGTCCAATATGAAGTTTGCCGCCCTTGAGCGAGCAGGCATAGAGATTGTAGAGCGGGTGAAGATTCCTGATGAATTAATCCCCAATGATGCCAAAGTAGAAATGGATGCCAAACGGGCAGCTGGCTATTTCTCACCGGATCGCATTATTGATATTAACGAACTTGCCATACCCAAAGGACGTGGACTTGATGAGTGATGAGAAGTCATTGAATAGTGTGCTGAAAACGCTGCAAGATCCGCGAACTATTCGTAAACAAGCCGAGCGTATGCTGAGTCTGGCACACCAGGAGCAATTGGAGCATTTTGCTGTGGATAATGAACAAATGTCTGCAACGGCTGCTTTTGTGTTAGACGTTATCCATGATCAATATCCTACCCTGGAAATCCCCTATCATAGTCGTTGGCGGCATTTTACAACGGGTGGTATTGACAGGGTCAATGCATTGACTGCTCGCTTGCACGGGTTATCACAGGAAGAGCAAGGTAAAATCTTTTATGAGCTAGTCATTATCAGTGTTTTTCTGGATGCTGGGGCAGGTAACTATTGGCGTTATCTTGATTCCGATACCGGCCATGAATATAACCGTTCGGAAGGATTGGCGATAGCCAGTTTAGCCCTTTACCTGAGTGGGGTTTTTAGTAACGATCCAAACCAGCCTTGGCGTGTTGATTATGAGCGCTTACTGACTTTTGCTTATTCCGATTTGACAAAGGCTTTCCAGCTAACGAATACCAATGTTCTTGAAGGAGCAGAAGGACGAGTAGCTTTACTTAATCGCTTAGGAATGGTCATTAGCAAACAGAGCCATTATTTTGGGAAGGAAAGGCGTCTGGGTAATTTTTATTCTTATATTTCATCCTTACAAGTGAATCAGACGATTACAGCGAGTCAAATTTTTCAAGCCGTATTAACGGCTTTTGCTGAAGTTTGGCCGGCACGATTACAAGTTGAGGGCGTCCCCTTGGGAGATGTCTGGTACCATCCCAAGCTGAAGACAGATGTCTTGGGTTCCGAATTGATACCTTTCCATAAATTATCTCAATGGTTAACCTATTCTTTGGTGGAACCTTTAGAATGGGGTGGAATAAAGGTAACCCGGTTGGATGATCTGACAGGTCTACCTGAATACCGTAATGGTGGTTTGCTAATCGATATGGGCTTACTGCGGGTAAAAAATAAAGCGTTATTTCTTAAGCCACACAGCCCAGGAGCAGAGGCTATTGTGGAATGGCGGGCTCTGACGGTGGCTTTGTTGGATGAGTTGGCAACGACCATTCGTCAGCAGTTGCAGATGGATGCTGTTGCTCTCCCTTTGGCTAAAATCCTACAGGGGGGAACTTGGGAAGCAGGGCGGCGTATAGCCAAACTACGGCGCAGCGAGGGTAATCCGCCTATCCAAATCATTAGTGATGGCACTGTTTTTTAAAAAAGGAAGAATAATGACTGATCAACATGTGGTTGTAGTAAACCATCCACTTATCCAACACAAACTGACCATCATGCGTAAGAAAGATACCAGTACTGTTAAGTTTCGTACCCTTCTACAAGAAGTGAGTATGCTGCTCGCTTACGAAGTGACGCGTGATTTACCGATTGAGTATGAAGAGATTGAAACCCCTCTTGCGACCATGCAGGCGCCAGTCTTGCAAGGGAAGAAATTGGTCTTTGTCTCTATTCTGCGTGCTGGTAATGCAATTTTAGATGGGATGTTACAACTAATACCTTCTGCGCGTGTTGGTCATATTGGTTTATATCGCGATCCCAAAACTTTGATGGTAGTAGAGTATTACTATAAATTACCTGAACATATTAAAGATCGGGATATTATTGTGGTTGACCCAATGCTCGCAACGGGAAATAGTGCTATTGCAGCGGTCAGCCGAATTAAGGAAGTACAACCGAAATCAATTAAATTTCTTTGTTTATTGGCTGCCCCGGAAGGTATTGCTTCTTTTCACCAGGAACATCCCGATATTCCGGTTTATACCGCAGCAATTGACGAATGTTTGGATGAAAAAGGCTATATCCTCCCCGGATTGGGTGATGCCGGTGATCGGGTTTACGGCACCAAATTGCATGACTAGATTCTTTGGGCATGGACTATAAAAGTACTTATTGCGTATTTAATGATTTTATTGATTTAATTTTTGTTGAATTGAATATTTTTATCTGTTTCAGTAGCGCGAATACATAATAAAATGTTAAGCTTCGAGGCGTAAGATTCACCTCTATTTTATGACATGGCCTGACACATGGAATTTTTGGATATAGCTAATCGGTATATACCTGGTTACGGCCTCCTTAATCGGCGAAAACGCAAGACTTTTGAGCGCTCTCCTGCAGGCCTGCAATTTATTAGAGCAGTTAAGGATACCTTAACTTCGATAGAAGAGATTCGTGCTTCTTTAGCCTGGTGGCAAGTGCTTTTTTCCTCCCCAGAAACAATCTATGCTCAAGCTAAACAAAACTTTGTTGCGCAAAAAACTCGATTGCTGAGTGATATAGAGCAAACGGATGCCTACAAGAAAGTTGTCGCGCGAATTATTTGGGAGATATTAAGGGCTGAATACCCTGACTTTAAATTATTGACCCCGGAACAGAAACGTTTACTTACCCAGGCTGAATTTTCAAGGGTTCTGCAAACTAGCATACCTCCTCTTCTCGAGGATGAACAAGACGTTACGAATCCTGCGGTTCTGGAGCAGATACGGGATGAAAAGAGAAAGATTATTGCCGATTGGAAGGCTCTTTTTCTAGCTGACCCGGAAATGGCTCCTCTTCGTGAAACAATTGCTCAGAGAAAAGAGGAAATTCGACAGCGAGAAATTGTTCAAAAAATAGTTGTCTTAGATGAACGTGCGAATGCTTTGGCTCAAGCTTTCCCCTTGCTTAACAATCCATTGCCTCCACATGAAGAAAGTGCCATCGCAGTATTGCGTGCCAGATACCGCCTTGAAATGCAAAAGAAAGAACCCAATACGGCGAAAGTAGAAGAAATGCTAGTCACCGAAGTGGTTTTTTATTATTTACAACAGGCAACTGCTAAAAATCTTCCTAATGAAATGATACTGCATAATTTCAATCAAAGGCAGGCTAACCGTATTGCCAAAGAAATTATGCAAGCTTTTAATGATAAGGAAGCGCTGTTATTAGACCATTGGCTTCAAGTGTATAAGCAAGAGCTTGGCAACCATATCATTGAAAAGCTGCTTCTCATTAATGGTAAAGAATGGAAAATACCAAGTGATACGCAAGGACAAGTCTTAATGCACTCCTTGTCTTATCTCTGGAATAATAGGGTAGTCAATGGCGGCACAGAGTTTGTCAACAAGCTGGCAGATGCCCATGCCTTTATTCAGGCTACCAGTTTTGCAACACAAAACGAGAGTTCGTTTCTCGCTATCCTCGATCTTTATAACTACAGTCGTTTTGCAAATCAAATTAATGAAAACAAAGCGATTATTGCAAGTTTGCTGGCACCTTTTCGTCCCATTTATGAAGAATACCGTGACATTGGTTTATATGAAAAGGACCCGTTCTTTAAATTTGCAAGAATGGTAATGCCAATGATTGTTGCTGTCACGGCGATTGTCTTGACGGCCCTTCTACTCAATCCGTTAGGCCTCTCTGATTTGGTGTTTACTTTTATCTTAATTCCAACCGTGCTGGTTGCTTTGAGAGCTGCTGCTGAATACATTGTGGTAAAAAATGATCTTTATCAAAAAGCGCGCCAATTCTACTATGGTGGCACGTTTGAAATTCCCGAATTTCAAATTAATCCCAGAATGATCAGTGCTTTTGGCAACCATGAAAAGGCAACAATGGTTAGAAATTTTTATATTGATGAATTCAAACGGTGTGAAGAGATCGAAGCAAGTTATCAGTCAAAAGCAGCCCTTAGTGAGCAAGACTTAATCAGTAGAATGGAAAATGTTAATAGACGTCGTACTCTCTGGTTGGAATGGTACGATATTCATAGCAATCTGGCGCTTGGATATGACAAGACACCCAAAATAGTCTTGGCGCGTTTGCATGAAGTAGGTAATACGGAATTTCAAAGTTTGAAAAAGGTTTTAAAAGATAGCGAAGAAACACAGCTCCAATCATCTGTTAACCGACTGGTTAGTGAGGTTACAACCACCCTTAGCACTACCCCTCAGGAAACCCCTGTTCATAGTGCTGATAATCACGGCATTACTCCTCAAGAAACCCCTGTTGGTAGTGCTGATGGTCACGGCGGTGGTCCACAAGAAGTCCCTGTTGTTAATGCGGATAGTCACAGCGATGCCCTAGCAGAATTACCTGCTGTTCGAACACCAATCAATCATTCCCCTCGCTTATTTAGACCATTGCATTGTCTAGTCCACCAAAAAAGGGTAGAAGAAGTTGATTGTATACTTAGCGCCCTGAGTACACCGATAGTGGGCTGCTGATATTTGACGCTCAAGCTGGCGAAACGCCATAGAGCTTAACTAATTTCTGTTGCGGAAACATTAATACCGCATTAGTAGTTGTTCTACCTTTCTCTTTCAGTCGCTTCATTCCAAACAATTTATTTTTGTTGATGGCAAGCAAAAATCTTCTCTTCAGATTGCCTTATTGGTTTAGTCTGGAGGTGATTAAGGAATAATGGATGTCACAATAGCTAAAAAACAGTTATTGTGCACAATCTTCTATTGATGTCATACTCCATTTCAATACTAGGTACTTCGAGGATGTGGCCATTAAATAGATAAGGGATTGATCATGAAACTCTGGAAGATTTCAAGTTTTATCATGATGGGCGATAGTTTCTCTGCTCAAGGAACGCTGGATAGGCGAAATTTACTTGGGTTTACTCCGATGAGTACTCTGAGTGGTCTGCGAGGCCGTTCTTCTTTAAGTAAATTTACTACGGGTTTAATCTGGAGTGATCATCTAAGTGCAATGATTGCCGAAGAATTCATCATTGAGGAATTAGGTGCTGTTGCAGCCATTGCGGATAATATTAACAGTCATGAGCGACGGGTCGAAATTTTAGTGCAGAAGGGCTATTTCCTTAATAATGATCGGGTTATTAATCATAAAGGTAAAAATTTTATTAGAAACTACGATGAGGCGGGTTTAACGGCACATGATTATAGCTGGGTACCCAGTGTAAACCTTAGTTGTTTCTTTAATCGTTTGATTTTGCCCACTTTAAATGGCGTGCGTAAAAAATTATTAGCCTATGATGAAGCGCTAGAGCTATCAAAAAAACACAAGGCAGAAACATTAGTCATTGAATGGTCTGGTGCGAATGATTTAATGACTGTGAATACCAGTCCTTCTCGTGATTATGTGGATCTGGCTATAAAAGCCCGCATGGAGAATCTGGCTCAATTGGTAAGAAATGAGTATTCTCATTTTGTTTTATTTAATCTACCGGATCTTTCATTAACCCCTCGTTACCAAGCCAAGAAAGAAGAATGTGAGTATACTCGTGACTGCTCGCTCTATTTTAACGAGCGTTTGACCACCGCTTGCCAAGAGTTTGCTGCGACCCATCCTCACTGCTCTGTTGATGTCTTTGATGTGAATTCCATAGTAACTGAAATGTATGAAAACCCTGAGAAATATGGTTTTGATATCGCTAAACTAAAACAGCCCTATATACAATCGACCGATTTTATTATAGAAAAAAGCGATTTTTCTTCAGAAAAAGAGTATATGTTTGGGGATGATGTACATCTTAGTACTTACGTGCATGCAAAATTGGCTGAACAGTTTTATCGCAAATACCGGCTGGAATACTATTTTTCAGCCCCGGAGATGGAATTAGTAAAAGAAGAGTAACTTGCTATTGTTATTGCAGAATCAGGTACATTCTTTATGATAAAAAGAGCAATTAATTGCTGCAAACTACTAAAAGAGTGTGCGTCTGGATCGAATCAGGAAGGATTTTATTATGAAGAAAATGGTGTTTGCTGTTCTGATGATAGTACATCTTAATCTGACAGCCTCCACATCAGCACCCAGTTTTAATCTTTGCAAAAATAAATATGCATTGTGTACAACTGCCTTGTGTGAACCGATTCCAGGAAGAAAAGATTTTGTATCTTGCAAATGTGATGTGAAAGAAGGGTATTCTGCAGGTGAAAAACCTTGTAACGGAGGATATGAAATCATTTACTCGCGTTATTATCCCATTAAAGGTTATATAAGTTGTGAGAATAACCGTCCTTGGGCCTGGTGTTTGGATATGCCATGTTCTATCGATAAGAATGATGCATCACAGGCATCCTGTACTTGCGCTATTGTCAGTAATCAAGGACCTTATGTGATTGTCGCCAATAATTATAGTAAATCAGCTTGTACAGAAGGTCTGTATTCGTCAGCCACGATTACACAGGTGAATCAAGTGACTGATTTTTTAAAAGGACAGAACGAGTTAAAGCCATTTCCTATTAAGGTTTTTAAAGATAAGTAACCAACGAAAAGCGTCGGATAAATGCATGAGTGCTATCCAAAGGGTTTCAGTGCCTTATAAAAACTTGGGATGGTAACGCATCTACCGGTTAATCATTGAGGGGGAGCCTGGTTGATGGAACTCTTTTCACAAGGATTGGAACATGTATGTTTTTAGGCGCACAGGTTTTAATGTAATAAAGTTTATTGCATCAGTTACACTTTTTTTTCACTTCATTGGCCATTTATGGCACTGCATGCAAGATTTTCTCTGGGGACGCTCCGTCATTTCCTGGGAGCGCATAATAAAAACTATCTACCGCTCGGGTGCCAAGCTGGCGATTCCTTTATTGTTCATTAGTGCCTTAATGGGAATGTCTATAGCCACCAATCTTCACCATATTTTAAACAAGTATCATCTGCAACATAAAGCCCTGTTAATTGTGCAAAATTTGTTAACACGTGATTTTGTTCCCTTATTAATTGGCTATGTACTTTGTGTGCAATCTTCGTTGAATTTGATTACAGCTCGAGTTACAAAACTGCATCGTGTCCCACAGGAAGTATTACTGGATTATATTTTGCCTATCATCATTGGGATCAATATTACAGCGTTACTTCTCTACACTTATACAGTGGCTGCTTTTATTTTTAGCGTGTACCTAACCTTCCACTTTGTGTTAGGGATTAGTACTCATGAATATTTGCTGCATTTGGCAGGTTCTATAACCTTCGTGGAAATATTTATCTCGATTTTAAAAACCTCAGTGTATTGTACCATTGTGAGTCTCATCGTAGGCTATTACTATTATGATGTAGCGGTAAGAAATATCTCAGTAAGACAAGCGGTGTCTCGAATCATAACCCGGGGCTTATTATGGCTGACGGCCTTTAGCTTATATTTGAATATTTCTAATTTTTAAGGAGCGTAATGCGTCAGGAGCGACTCTACACATTAGTGGGTATTTTTATTGTTGGCGCACTCAGTTTAATGATTTTTGGCGCAATCTTTTTTTACAATGAATACTTACGTGCCCAGGTGGAAACCTATGTGATGTTTTTCAAAGGATCACTGACAGGGTTGGAAGCCTCGTCAATAGTGACTTACCGCGGGGTGAAAATAGGTCAAGTGACAGCAATAGAAATTACGGAAAATAAAGCCAAGAACGAAGTGGAAATCCCCGTTTATGTACAATTTTTTGTTGAGAAAACGTTTGGACTACGACGTAATCCTATGCGAACACTCATCAAGCAGGGGTATGTTGCTGACATATCAAAGCCTAATTTTTTAACAGGTGTTGCAAATATTGAGCTGGTTCAATCATTGCCTGTGCATAAATACAAGCGAACACGTTATCGTAATTATCCTGTTTTTCCAACAATCAATACAATTGATAAATACACGACTTTAGATGACGCATTAAAAACCGCTAAAAAGACGATGGAAGACATTAGCAAATTTGTTCGTTCAGAAGACATGCGTCAAACAATCAATGCGGTTAAAAATATGGCAGAGAGTTTTGAAAGATTAACCAATAATCTTAATGAAGATACTCCGCCAGTATTCACCTATTTTACCCAAACGTTAAAACAGATCTCGGGGGCTGCTTATTCAGCTCAAAATTTGACCGATTATCTATCGCGGCATCCTGAATCATTATTGCGAGGTAAACAGTGAGAGTAGGCAAATGGAGTTTTGTTTTTTTAATAGGATTAGTTCTTGTTGCTTGCGGACGCAGTAAAGAGTCGCAATTTTATGTGTTAAATCCTATTCCACCGAAAAAACAGCAAATGAATACATATAGCTATTTAAAAATAGGGATCGATGAAGTGAATTGCCCGGCTTATATTGAAAAACCGCAATTAATGATTCACTACACCCCCCATCAGATTGCGTTAAAAGAGTTTCATCAATGGGCTGAAGCTTTAAATAAAAACATCATGCGTGTAGTAGAAACCAATCTTTCCACCCTATTGCCAGGAGCGGTGGTTGAGAGCTTTCCCTGGGATAGTAAATTCAAACCTAACTACCACTTACAAATCAATATTGCTGATTTTGCTATAGCGAGTAATGGTAGCAGTATATTACGCGCAGAATACATCATTTATCATGATCGTGATTTAATTGAAAAACATGACGTTTATTATCACCTGAAGCTTACTCAAGTGACGCCCGAGGCGCTCGTTGTCAGCATGAATTCGAATTTAACTTGTCTGACAGAAACAATTGCGCGCTCATTTATGGCAGGGAAATACCGTCGCGAGGATCTGAAGTAAGGAATTATTTTTGCGAACATATCAACCAGCCGAATGTTGTATAAAACAAGGAAATGAACATGTCAGCGCAAGAGTGGCCTGCCAATGATTATGCAATAGGTTCTTTTATTCAAGCGAATATTGCTGATAATTATTTAAAATATTTGACCATACAGCCAACCGATCAGGTCTTGGATATCGGCTGTGGGAATGGAGCTTATACTCGGAAAATCGTGGCAAAAATTCCGCAGGGCGCACTGCTTGGTATTGATGCGTCTGAGAATATGCTGAAAGTAGCCAGAGAGGAAATGGACAATTATCCTAATGTAAGTCTAGAGCAAGAGGATGTATTAACCATGACCTTCGAGAATCAATTTGATTTCATCGTATCGTTTTGGTGTTTACAATGGTGTGCTTTTAGTATTGAAAAGGCGTTTCAGGCTATTTATCGCGCTTTAAAGCCAGGCGGAAAAATTTTGACTCTTTTTCCTTCAGGTGACGACCCTTTTATTACAAGTTATAGGGCGGTAAAAGCGTCCGGTGAGTTTCCTTGTTTAGCTGGTTTTAAGCCGCCTGTCGATTACAAGAATTTGGATCATTTACAAGAAAGAATGCAGGCTCTACCTTTTAAACGCATAAGCATAGAGCGACCGAAACATGCCTTACCCTTGCCTTCTCTTGATGTTTTCCGCAAATTTGTCAATGGAATAGCCTTTTTTCATGGCCAAATCCCCAGTGATAAAATACCCATGATCAATGAGGCGATGGTAAGCGCTTATGATCGGGAGTGCCAGGAAAAATATCAGGGTGAGTATTGGTTTAATTTATCAATTTATTTGATAAGAGCCGAAAAATAATGCCTCACCAAAAGGGTGGTTTTAATGGCTTTTAAGAGAAGAGCAAATAAACAGTCCTCTTTAGATGTGGCCCTATAATAGCTTTATAGTGGTGATAGTGAGGGCACGACTATCAAACAATCAGTTATCGGTATGGATGTTGCTTTGAATGCTCGTTGGGCTGTGCAGCTCGAATAGACTCATAACTTATAACGATAAATGGTATCCTATTAACCATAGGTTATGACGTTCAATAATCCAAAAGGCCCTTATTAGGCTTCTTCGAGCGGAAACGAAGGCTTAATAGGGTTAAACGATCGAGGGGCTTGAGAAGGGAGCCAATAGTTTGTCCCATGTATTATTAATAGAAGATAATCTTATTGCTGCTCGCCTGACTGAAATCATTATTCAGCAGGCTGGTTGCCAATTTTCTTTTGCCATAAACGGTGAACAAGCCTTAGAACTGATGCAAACAACCCGTTTTGATTTAATACTTACGGAGGTTAATTTACCGGGAATGTCTGTTGAGCAAATGATTCTGGCAATCCGTGAACGAGAAAAAGCGTTGTCCCGCACACCCATCCCAATTATTGGTTTAACAGTGGATATTCTTGAGGAAACCGAAAGCGATTATCTAAACGCAGGGATAGCAGAACTAATCAAAAAGCCCCTGCATTTACAAAAGATGCAAGAAATTATAAAGCACTATATTCCTTCTGCTGTCAACGGGATGGCAGTCAAAAAGTCGGTTACTGGTCAGCTAGGGCGCGATTTACCTGACACCGAAGAGCAATTATTTGCATTAAATAACTTTCCTTTACTTGATAGCAATAATGGAATCAAAATCCTGGGTGATGCCAAGGTTTTTAAAGAATTGCTCAAAGTCATGGTTGATGAAGCAATCCCTGACGATAAAAAGGCGATTGAACAAGCTTATGCTGTTAAAGACTGGGCTCTTATTGAAGAATTGGCTCATAAGATGAAAAGTGGTGCTTTATATTGTGGTACCACTAAAATGCTGTACGCCTGCCAGTATTTGGAGCGTTATCGAAAAGCGGGCCATGTCCAATTATTAGAAGAACTTTACAAGCAATTGTTGGAAGTACTCGCTGATACCGCCTACGAGATTAAGAGATGGCTCAATAGCCATTGAATGCTTAATAAGTCCAAACTTTTTAGAGTTTTGTAAAAATAATGCCAGTTTGGTGATTCTAAATTTAAAATGATCAGTTGGTGACTTTAGACTCTACCCATCGTGAAACCAAAATTTATCTTTTATGTATAAGTATTTGACAAAAAACAACTACTCTCTGTTACGAAGTTATTAAGAATTTAACAAAAGGTTAAATCCCACCTTTCACCTATAGCCTTTTTAGCTCTCTTAGACTAGCATGGCTCATTTTTGAGCTATCGAATCCCAATTAATGCAGTCTAATGAGTCTATAATCAGATAGTGGATTAATTTTACCTTAATAATTAGAAGTTAAAATTACATATATCTATAGAAGTATATAAAAAGCTGCCGCTCGCGAGGTTCTAACATGGCTTATTGCAAGAAATTTATCAATGGTATTAATGCCATTAATTTTTCTGAAAAATCAGTGGGTGTCGTTAAAAATGCTTTAATAGCCTATGCTTACCAAGAATTGAAAAAAGAATCGGAAGCGATTGACGCGCGATTGGCACAGTTGCCTGAAAAAATTGAAGGGAATGAGGCCGCTGATGAGCAATTAGCACTCTACAAGAAAAAGCAGCAAGAAATTAATGGGGATATTAAAGCCCGCATGCTGGCTCTTAGAGACTTGGTCAAGGTTAATTTGGAAGAACCGATAGCCCTTGGTGATTCCGCGCTCTTTATTAGCGAATTTGCACAAAATTTCCGTAATATCAGACACTTGGCTGATACCCTCGCTGACGCTCCTGCCCCCGTTAAAAAACTGCAAACCAATCTCTATGTTGAAATGCTGGCCAAACTTGGGCAAGCAGAACAAGAACAACAATTGCAGACGTTATCGCTCGATAATATCACGGACATGATCAAGCAAGCGACTTTAATGTATGAAAGTAATCCTGATGATGTGCAACTACGGAATCAATGCCAAAGACTTGCACAGATGGGGTTCTACGAAATTGTACGCCGTGATTGTGCAAAAGTAGGCGCCGCTGCTGAGGTTGCGCAATATGATGAATACAAAGAATTTCTTTCAAAATTGCGTACCAACTTACCTGGTGTAGGGGCCTCGGCAATCATCGATAATTTAAGCCAATATAAAGATAGCAATGGGCATTCTGTTGCAGATTTACTAGCGGGCGTAGAAGGCAAATTCAAAATAACACAAAAAGGTGATTGGGATAATTCAGCTAAAATCGGCATGGTTAAAGAACGAAAGGCACTCTTCGATCGATTAAGATTTGGCCAGGAAGATCGCCGCGAATATGCAAGAAAAACCCAAGCAAACCTTACTCGTGATTTATTTTGGGCAAGAAATATCAGGGATGTGGAGTTATTCACTAAAAGCACTGTTGCTGATGATTTGTTTACGGGTTTGGCAGAAAGACGCTTGCTGGCAGGTAAAGAAATTTTTACACCTCGACAAGCTGAATACATCTATCCAACAACCCCAGCTTACCAAAAATTTGAAGAAGCGTTAGATTCCTTATGGAGGCAAAGAGAAGGCTATGGGATTCAATCGGGTAGTAGAATCCAGGTGTTTACTGAAGCAGATGTCAAAGTTCCAATTCCAAAGGCAACACTTAAGGATCCCAATCCTGTAGAGAGGCTTTTGGCATCTGATAAAAGATTAATCCTAATACCACCGGAAACTGCCAGAGGAAAACCAACGTTAATCCAACGGAGTGATAAAACATTAATCAAGCAATGCGTACTGGACATATTTGCTGAGGAAGCTGTTACTCCTACAGTGTCAATTTCTCGGGAGGGTGAAATAAGTGTCAATCTCTATTATTTCGGCCTGACTGAGAAATTTTTAGATACTATTTATACAGTCATTAAATCAAATGGCGGGTTTGGTCGTGATTTCAGAGGAATGTTCAAGAAATTTACGGATAGTACAGAGATTACTGATTGCCTTGAAAGTGTATCAATAAAAGGAAAATCTTTAGCAGAAATTCAAAGCAAACTGACACAATTAGGTTTGACTGGAGAAAAAGCGGAGGCTTGTCAAAAAGCACTAGATAGTATTAAAGCTAGCATCCCCGAAGAGAGTCTTAAAATTAGTCAAGCGGGGTTAGGTGATGGCGAAATACTCCTCCGTAAATTGTTGGAGTTACAATCTATCGCTTCAGTACAAGTAGTAGTCAATGCTATTAATGCTTCGGAAGTACAACCTGTTACTTATCCAAAGCTCAAAACTGCTTTCGCACTTATAAGGGCAGGTAACTACACGCAAGCTTTAGAAGTTCCGGGTATTGCGGATAGTGTCGAGACTGCGTATACCAGGCTTTCTACATTAAACCTGGAAACTGTCCCTTTAGCTTCCCAACGCGCTGTTGGTCCTGTTATCACAAAATCACAGGTCATGGTCACTTCTGCCCGGGAAAGACGGGAAAGAGCCGAGGCTTTGGAAGCGGCTTTCCAAAGCGGAGAGAATGTGGCTGCTAAAGTAGAAGCGGTTTTTCTAGCTGAATACCGGGCGATGAAAGACACCTTGAACTTGAAGGGGCCAGACATTGAACGGATGGAAGCTGAAATCAAAGGTATGGCCACAGAAATGGCTCGCTTGGTTGAGCGTACTCAAAAAGGCGAACCCGCTATTAGTGATGCGGAGCAAAATGCTTATTTTTCCATTGTGCAACAGATTGCGGCCGCAATAAAACCCACAGACATTACCGATGTACGATTCAAAGTAAAACATTCATCGACTGGTCCAATTTCCGTCGTGGTACTAAATTCAGTCGGAGAGCCTGTTTTAGGTAGCCCGGTTGCAGTGAACTTAGGCTCAACAAAACTCCCCTATTCTTTAGTGAAACCACCGGGTGGCGAGTTTATTTTTTCCTATGGTGGTAGTCGTGGTGTGATTGCACCTTTTGAGGGCTTAGAAGAAGCTTATGGAAAGAAAGGCCGTTTCTTTACTCATAGCAGGCTCTTAGGGGTTGGCCAATATGGTTCTGTCAAAGAGGTTGAAAGTTTACTGTTTGGTTTAAACCAGGTGGTAAAAAAAGGTTATGTGCCTGACGCCGATCCAGACTCACCAACCTTTGCTGCTGCGAGTCGTGGGAATTTAAGAACGCGACCTATCACCGCACGGGATGATCCTCTATACCGTATTGAAAGTGATGTTTTGCAAAATCTTTCTAAAGCAGAGAAAGCACAAAAAGGGGCTTTATCTGGAGGTACCCAATATTGGATAGAAAAAGATAAACCCAGAAAAGCTGCGAAAAAAGAACAAACGGTGAAATTGTATCAAAAGGATAAAACTCCCGACCAATATCAGATTCTAACTGAACGTGCAAAGGGTGATACTTTAGCGGATGTAACCAACGCCGAATTAAACCTTTATACAAAAGGTGCTATTGAATATCACGATCCCTCAACGCGACCTGAGAGTGTACCTGGGAAAAAGACAAAGGATTTAAAAGAAATGCTCGCTTTGGGCCAGGCGATTGTAAGTAAAGCCCGGGAATTTGCGGACTTGGGTTTTAGTCATAATGATATCAAACCAGAAAACTTTCTTTATAAGAGAAATCCAGATGGTAGTTATCAGGTCAAGTACATTGACTGGGCAACTGGTGGTTTTAAAGCAACTTACCATGGGGATAAAAAACCTCTGGAGACAATTTTTACCGAAACATTTGGCGCGGGCCTGGTAACCACGACAACGAAGGCTGGTAAATATTGTTCTGATGCCAGTGGACGTTTTGTGGAGGAAACCGAAACTGGAGAGATCATTTTTGGGGTTAAGCCCACTTTACAAATTCTACATGGTGCACGTAATGGTACCCTGCCTTACATTAGTCCCAAGGTCCTGGATATCACCCCTGAAGGTGGAGACAGAAGCGCAATACCTTTATCGGACACTAGTAAACCTAATCCGGAAATGAATACCGTATTCGATACCCCTGCCAATCCCTATATGGATGATTGGTCATTGACCGCGATGGCTTTCGGTATTTGTAACCGTCAGGCTTATTTCAGCCTGGTTAGGGGACGTGCGGTCGGTGATTATGTCATACCAAGAGTTTTGGAAGCTGATGGTAAAGATCCGCAGGGATTAAAAATTACTGATTTAGATAATTTTAATAGGTATTTTGCCTGTGGTGGTGATGTTAGTAGACATGATTTTGAATCCGGCGCTGTCTATACTAAAAAAGACGCCATCATGTTCATTCCTTCTAACCAGCGTGAAGGGGCTCCTCTCCATATCTATCGCCGTCTACAAGGTTTGCAGCAATCATTGGCAGAAGCTGCCCGTCTTAAAGGGGCTCAAAGTCCAGAGCAAAAACTTATCGATAAGATCGATGCCATTCTCACCGATGCTCGGAGAGTAGTTGCTAGTGGCCAGGGTTACACTAAAGTCGAATTGCAAGAAAAATTGGCAGCTGCTCAACAATGCATTAAAGATTATGAACAATTAAACGATCTGGGACATCAGCAAGCCCTGGCAAAAGGCGATGTCCTGCAATCGGTAATTAGAAAAACCACAGCAACCTTCCACTTACTAAATGAGACAGGCAAGATAAAGCACCTGGATATCTTGTTTACTTATCCAAGTAATCCGGAACAAGTCGGACAAGTGAAGGCTGTTTTAGATAAAGTACTGCCTGAAGATCAAATTAATCACATTTTTTTGGAGGACGAAGCGCCTGGTCGCCACATATTAAAAGAATGTATTGCGCAAGGTCAAAATGAACTTCTAAAACATTTACTCAGTAAAATTACTAAATCGAATCCGGACTTTATTGCGGCTGTTGTCAAAGATGGTTTACTGCATTATGCCGCAGAGCAGGGAATGACTGATGTTTTCAATAGCCTGGTTGACACGTTAAAAAGAGCGGGTGCCTCTGAAACAGAAATATTCAAATTCATGATGCAGGAATATGGTCCTGGAGCGGAGCGCCTGGCTACTGCACCCCATATTAAATGGGCAACCAATGGTTTGCATATCGCTGTTCGAAATAATAATGAGGTTCAATTAGGAACCATTTTAGCGTTATTCCCGAATGAAGAAGCAGAAAAATTAGTTGAGGAAACAGTTAGTAACCTTGATGATCCTGGCGTATTACGCACCCTTGTTGAGGCTACAAATAACGGACCTTTCAAAGCACTAGAGGGTTGCGACCAGTTAAATCTGACGGATCAGGCTTATAAATCCCTGCAGAAAGTTGCAGCGAAGCGTTTGGAGCTCTTACAAGGAAAGGCAAAAGAGATCGATGTTGCGCAAGAAAATCTGAAGTGGGCGACAGCAATTGCCAAGTTTGCCAGCGAAATTAGTGAGGGTGGACATGATGGGCAATTGGCGTCTTTAGAGAAAGGTAATTTCTCCCACTATGCACATCAAAGGCTCAAAGAAATAGATGGGACTCTTTCACTTCAACGGTCAACCTTCCCTGAAGAGTTGTATACCTCTGCAATCATGGCAGTAGCCGCGGAACGTAAACGGCAGAAAGTAACAGCGAACTCTGAGAACGCAGCACGTGTACTTGATGAGGCAACCAACAACGTAATTGGAAGCGCTAAACTGGCTGTAGCGATGGCTAAGTTGGCAGGGGAAATTGCTGCTGGTAAACATGATAAAGATCTGAATACGTTAAAAGCGCTAAGCAGCGGAGGTCAAGCACTTGTTCTTGCCATACGGGAACTTAAAAGAATCGATGATACATTAACTATTGATGGCCTTAGTGTAGAACAATCTAAATTGGTAGAGACTGCGGCAGGGCAGCGTGCGCAGCAAAAAGAAGCCTTAGCTACTGCCAAAGTAACTGCCAGGCTTTCTGCAGACGCTAATTTCAAAGCGATCAAAGAGTCTCTTCATCTTTGTGCGGTTCTTGGTAATAAGACCTTATTTAACCAGATCATTGCTAAATACAATGCATTAAATCCTGAGCCTGGGAAGAAAATCGATGCGAAAACCATCCTGGCCATTCTGTTGCCGCCTGATGATACTTCGCCTTACCATCTGTTCATGCGTGATGAAGGGACGCAAGATCTGGCATGGACAAATCTGGAAGAAAATAGAGAGCTTGCCAAAACCTTTCTATTAAAGTCCCCAGTTGGTACAGAGGCTTATCCGTCTTTAATTGCCGCAAAAAACGGTAATTTTGCGGGCGTAAAAGAATTAATTCGACTCGGTGAAAAGCTTGAGTTATCTGCCGAAGAATGGACGGCGTTTTTTAAACAAAGCGATGAGAGTGGCAAAACTCTGCTTAATTATGCGTTAGAACAAGAGCAGTTTACATTCCTTACTGAATTGCTTGCTAAAGTTAAAACGCATTGTGGTGCTGCTACTGAGAAGACGTTAGTTCATCTTCTGAGTAACCCACACCCGGTTAATCCGCTTAAAAATTATTTAGCCGTTGAAAAAAGTGAAGTAAAGCAATTTAAAGTTGTCAATGAATTACTCGATGCAGTGTGTGCTAAAGCGAATCCTCTCAAACCTGAGTTAGAACAAGCACGGCTGGTCGCTTTGTTGGTTAATAAAGATTGGTTAATTGAAAAAGCTCAAAATGAGGCTCTTCACGAAACCCTGGAGAAACTATTACACAGTGACGCACTGTCTATCCCTTTCCGAAGAAGTCTTTTCGCCCAATTAGAAAAAGAGGCCAAAGATCCTGCAAAAACCTTTTTTAAAGGCTTACTCACAGACGTAAGCCCTCGTGAAGAAATTCCGGTTGCCCCAATAGTTGCAATTCAATTACCTCCAGGAATTATGCAGGAAGTGGCCAGACAATCTGGCGATTTGAATGAGTTGATTGCTGCTTTGGCGAGTGATCGGGAAGCGGTTAGGGAGTTGCAGGAGCGCGTTGACGAATTAACGGATGCCCAAAGACGCTTAACGGAAGAATTACGGGTTGAGAAGCTAGCAGTAGTTGAGGCGCAAGCACTTCAGGTGAAGACAGCCAGGCAGTTGGAAGAAACGATGTCTACTGTCCATCGCCTGGAAGAGGAAACGGAGCAGTTAGTAGCGAAGCATAATGAGAAAGTGGAACTACTGGAAGCGGCGATTGCGAGGAAAGATGAGTCGTCTGCGCAAGCTGCAAGCGATCTTGAGCAAGAGCGTTTGCGCCATCAAAGTGAACTGGAGAAGTTAGCAGAGCGCTTAAGTTCAGCAGAAAGTACACGGGATGTGTTATCAGAGCGTCTAGCGAGACAATCTGATGAATTACAATCCAGTTTGTTGAAGGCAGAGGAATTAAATAAACGGGTATTGTCTTTAGAGTCGCGCACCAGCGAGTTACAAGAGGAATTGTCTGTCTCGAAAGGAGAGACGGTGGAAGTACGCCGCAGTATGCAATTGGCTTTGGATGAGCAAGTTGCAGCGACGAAGTTGGCGAAGCAAGAAGCGTCATCGAATTTCGATGC